>JAJFUG010000101.1 GCA_021372515.1 bacterium | reverse complement strand
AGCGGCTCCAGCATGATGTCGCCATCGCCCGGCCTGAACTCCACGCGTGAGAAATAGGCGTTCTCGCCCCGGGTGTACAGCTCGCACAGGCTGTCCAGGCAACCGCCCCCGGCCTGGTACACCGCAGCCACGGAATCGGACAGGGCCTGCTCCGGCCGAATTTTAGGCGCACTCAGCACCCGCGCCCCGGTGCGCCAGGCGACCTCCTCGGAGGGGTTGGCGAAGGGACGGTAGAAATACTCGCAGGCCGAGCCGCCCTCCGCGGCCAGACGGCCCAGCGCTCCGGCAGAGCCCAGGCCGCAGGGTACGAACCAGCGCAGACGGTCCCAGTGCTGCGGGGGCTCCATCAGCACGCCACCCAGCGAGCCGAACGCGCAGCCCAGCTCACGGATTATCTCGGAGCGCCGCCCGTGGCTGGCCGACATCTCTTTGACTTCCACCATGTAATCCACCGCGGCGGCGATGCGCTTGAGGTGCGCGAACTCCTGCGGATCATCCACTCGCAGGCCCCATGACGCCTGGCCGATGGTCCAGTCCGGGCGCGCGGCGCGGATGTACTCGGCGGTGCGGACAAGGATCGCGGCGTGGTACTCGGCCGGGGACAGACGGCTGCACTTATCGCAGTCGCAGCGCCCCTGGTCGGCGGACTGCAGGCTCACCCCATCCAGGCCCCAGGCCGGGTCGAGGTGAAAATCGATCACCCGGCGCATCCAGTCCCAGGCGGCGCTGCTCTGAAGGCACATCGCCTGCGGGTTGTTCCCGCCGGCCGTCACCTCGGGTGCCTTGCGGATCACCTCCTCGAAGCCCCAACTGTAGACTCCGAGTCCGGCCATGACTTTCACCCCGTGGCCGTGGGCCGCTGACACGAACGCCTTCAGCTTATCGGCCCGCGCCGGTTCGATCACGTTCTCGAACGGCACCGGCCAGTCGCGGGAGCGGAACAGCCCCCAGACACAATCGTAATTCAAGCCCCACTGGGCCTCGGCTTCCAGGAACGCCAGTTGGTCACGCAGAAGGTTGTCATCCCAGCGGATGCAGGGCCAGGGGTCGTTCGGGGTGGGTTCGGAGGCCAGGTCTCGCAACCAGCCCACCGAGACCCGGTACTTGAATGTAGTGTCAGCCTCGGGCTTTGCCTGAGCCACCGTGCCGGCCCCGCGGCCGCAGGCCCCCAGCCCCAGCACACCCAGCCCGGCCCCGGCCGAGCGCACGAGCATCTCTCTGCGCCTGATACGCACCTCCCTGTCCGTCGGATCCTTCGTTACAAGAGGTTTTCAGCAATCTCACGGGTACTAATATTTAACCCGCCCCGCGCTCCGCGCCAGCTTTATTTCAACACATTCCAAACAGTGCCCGGCCTTGCCAGAGCCGGAAAGAAGATTATATTTCAGAATGACGGCAGTTGCGGGCAATACCCAAGCTCAAGCTTACCGGACCGAAAGGAAACCAACATGGACAAGCACCTTATCCTCTGCGTTCATATCACCAACCGGGTCCAGAAGGCCCCGGAAGTGCAGCAGCTTTTCACCAGCTACGGCAACAACATCAAGACCCGCCTGGGCCTGCACGAGGTGAGCGAAACGTTCAATTCCAAGGCCGGTGTGATAATCCTCGAAATGGTGGGCGACGAGGCGAAGTTCGACCAGTTGGCCGCGCAGCTCGACGGGATCGAGGGCGTGGAGTGCCACAAGGTGGTGTTCACCCACCAGAAATAAGGACGTGGGAATGTCCTTGCGGTCCAGTTGACAGGAAACACAAAGGGGACGGCCCGGATGCGGGTCGCCCCCTTTTTTATGTCAGGTCAGCCTGCACGTTTTACTCAGTCGATCTTCTCCCAGACTTTCACCTCGGCCGGCTGGGTCAGCAGCGGCTCCACCCGGCTCAGGAACCCGGTCAGGTGCGGCGTGGCCAGGTGCTGATCCAGTTTCGCACGGCTGGCCCAGGTCTCGTGGAACATGAACACGCTGCCGTCCCCGCACAGACGGTGCAGGTTGTAGTTGATACAGGCGGCCTCGGCACGGGTGGGCGGGATCAGCTCCCGCATCAGGGTCTCGGCCTCGGCCTCCTTGCCTTTCTTCACGCTTATCACTGCCAGAACGACCACGGGCGTTTCTTTCATCTTCCGGCTCTCCTTACGTTTATCGTCCCCGGATGAACTGCCGTCTCAGGCGCATCGCTGTTCTCACATACGCGCCGCACTGCATAAATAACATCCCGCCGGGCCGGGGACAACTATTTCTTCGAGCGGCCGGCCTCAAACAAAGAACTCCCGGCAGCCGAAAACCGCCGGGAGTTCCTTATCGAGCCGCACCGCAGGCCATCAAGCAGAGAAGCCATACCTGGCCGAGGTACAAAAATGGGGTGAGCGATGGGACTTGAACCCACGGCCACATGGGCCACAACCATGTGCTCTACCGACTGAGCTACGCCCACCATGAAAGTCGAATGACACAAAAATATAAAGCGACTGCCGGAAACTGTCAAGTGAAGCGGCGCTCATTCTGCGCTGACCACCCGTGTCAGGGAATCCCCCGGCTTCACCCGTCCGCCGCGGAGCACGGCGGCGAACACCCCCTCGCGCGGCATGATACAATCACCGGCGCTGTAGTAGATCGCGCAGCGGCTGTGGCACTCCTTGCCGATCCGGGTTATCCGCAGCAGCGCCTCGCCCGCGGCCAGGCAATCCCCGGGCTGCAGCGCGGTAAGGTCGATCCCGCGGGTGACAAGGTTCTCGCCGAACGCCCCCGGCTCCAGGGTCATGCCGCTCCTGGCACGCATGACATCGATACTCTCCCCGGCCAGCAGGCTGACCTGACGCTCCCCAGGGCCGGCATGGGCATCCCCCTCGATCCCTGAATCTGCGACTAACAACGCGCCAGCCACGGCAGTCTTGGCCACCCCGCGCCGCGAGCTGGTGCAGACCGCCACAACCCTTCCGCCATCAGTTACAGCACCCTTTGGTTTCAATAGATTATAGCCCCTGGCTGATCCTGTATCTCAACCGCCGATCTGAGTCATCACCCGGCCCTCCAGGCCAGCTAACTGCTCAGCCGGAGGGTGCGTGGCGGGCTTGAGCCGCATCGCGTCCCGGATTGTCCGCGCGATCTGCTCATCCGGGGCGCCCTCGCGCAGTGGCCGGCGAAGGTCCGCCACGGACGGAGAGAACAGGCATAGTTTCAGCGCCCCATCCGCGGTCAGGCGCAGCCGTGAGCAATTGTCGCAGGAATGGCCCGAGAGGGCCGAAATGAACCCCAGGCGCCCGGGACCCTCCTCCACCCGCCAGTAGCGGCTGACCACGCCGCCCGGCGGGCCGGGTTCCAGCCCGGTCAGATTGAACCGGCTCTCGATCCGCCGGCGGATTTCCTCTCCCGGCACGAAACCGTCCGTTTTCCAGGGGTTGGCGGTGAAAGGCATGTACTCGATGAACCGCACCGTGAGCGGCAGACTGCGGGCCAGAGCGGCGAAATCCGTCACCTCGTCGTCGTTCACCCCCCGGATGACCACCATGTTGAGCTTCACGCAGTCGAAACCCGCCTCCAGGGCCGCCCTTATCCCCTCCAGCACCGCGGCGTGCCCCACTGTCCGTCCGGTGATCCGGCTGAAACGCTCCGGGCGCAGGCTGTCCAGGCTGACATTGACCAGGTTCAGCCCGGCGCGGCGCAGCTCGCCCGCGCATCCGGCCAGGCGGGTGCCGTTGGTGGTGAGGCCCAGGGTGCGCACACCCTCGATGGTGCCCAGGGATTCGATAAGCTCGGGCAGTGCGGGATGCAGAAGGGGCTCGCCCCCGGTGAGCCTGATCTTGCCCACCCCCAGGCCGGCGAAAATACGACACAGGCGCAGCAGCTCCAGGTCGGAGAGCAACTCGCGGCCGCTCTTCGGCCTGAAACCGCCCTGCGGACGGCAATAGAAACAGCCCAGATTGCAGCGGTCGGTCACGGACAGGCGCAGGTAATCGTGCACCCGTCCGAACGCATCGGTCAACCCTTTGTCTGCCTTCAAGACCCAGCCCTGGCAAGCGTGATACAGCGTACACACCGGTATAAGTCAATTTACGGCCCAGCGGCCGGGGGGACAAGAGTCCGGCCGGTGTTAAGATTAACGCACAGAGGGATGGGTTTGTAGCACAGACAGCGTTTCGTGTGGAACAGAGGGCTTCATCCGCCGGCCAGCACCCGGCCGATCACCTGCTGCAGGCTTTCGAATTCGTAAGGTTTCTTGAGCCTTCCGGCGAAACCGTGCGCTATGTAATCCGACATCACCGGGTCGTTGGAATAGCCGCTCGAAACCAGGGCGCACACCCGGGGCTGGATCAGTTTCAGGCCGTTCAGCGCTTCGAGCCCGCCCGCGCCAGCCGGGACAGTCAGGTCCAGGATGACAAGGTCGAAAGGCCTTCCCGCCCCGATCGACTCTCTGTATTTGTGCTGGGCCTCTTCCCCATCCACTGCCTCCTCCACCTCCAGCCCCATCATTTCAAGCATCCCCCGGGCCACCTTGCGGACCGCGCTCTCATCGTCCATCACCAGAACCCGTTTCCCATCGAACCGTCGCACTCCCGGCTTTCCGGCCTTCTTGTCCCGCGACGCCTTCACCGGCGGCACATTCAGCGCAGGCAGCAGAAAGCGGAAAGTCGAGCCTTGCCCGACCCTGGACTGGACCTCGATAGCACCGCCGTGTTTCCTGATTATGGAATAGCAGGTGGCAAGGCCCAGTCCACTGCCCCTCTGCTTGGTGGTGAAATATGGGTCGAAGATGCGTTCCTGGTGCTCGGGCGGTATACCGATCCCCTCGTCGCTCACCTCGATCCGGATGAAACAGCCGGCGTTCAGAGGCGGCATTTCATCCCCCTCGATCCTGACATTGTCAGCCGCCACCTTGAGACGTCCCCCCTCGGGCATGGCCTGTACGGCGTTGATCACCAGGTTGTTCAGCACCTGGCTGATTTGTCCCGCATCCGCCTCCACCGACCAGAGGTCCTCGACGATCGAATACACGGCTCTGACATTGGTCCCGCGCAGAGAGAAATCGACCGTTTCGTGCAGGAGCTTTGTCAGGGTGGTCTTTTCCTTGACCGGGGCGCCGCCGCGGGCGAAAGTCAGCAACTGCTGGGTGAGGTCGCGCGCCCGGAACCCGGCTTTTTCGGCCTCCTGCAAGATGTCGAGCAGGCGCGGCTGGGTCTCGACCATTATCCGGGCCAGAGAAATGTTGCCGATGATCGAGGTGAGGATGTTGTTGAAATCGTGGGCTATCCCGCCGGCCAATGTGCCCAGCGACTCGATCCGGGCGGCTTTCTGGATTTCCTCCTCCATCTTCCTTTGCTGGGTGACATCGCGGAAAACCAGGACCACTCCGACAATCCTCTGTCCGGTATCGCAGATCGGAGCCCCGCTGTCGGCGATGGCGAACTCCCGGCCATCCCTGGAGCACAGGACAGTGTGGTTGGCCAGCCCGATCACGTGGCTTTCGCGCAACACTCGCGACACCGGGTTTTCCACCGCCTGCCGCGTATTCTCGTTGATTATCCTGAATACCTTCTCCAGCGGCTGGCCGGCCGCCTCCTCCTGCTTCCAGCCGGTGAGGCTCTCGGCCACAGGGTTCAGCAACGAAACCAGTCCCTCGCGGTTGGTGGCGATCACGGCATCCCCGATGCTGGTCAGAGTCACGGCCAAGCGCTCTTTCTCCGCCGCCAGGGCCTGTTCCGCCTCTTTGCGGGCCGTGATGTCGCGGCCCACCCCGAGAACCAGTTTCCGGTTGCCTATCCTGACCGGAGCGAGCGCCAGGTCGAGCAGTTTCCGCTTGCCGTTCACTTGGAAAACCGCTTCCACAACCTGGCCCCGTTTCCAGAGCCGGGCCGGCTGGCCGATCACAGCCACCATGTGGTCACCGTTACACAGGAAGGCGAAGAGACTTTTCTTTTTCAGTCCCTCCCGGGACATTTCCAGAAAGGCCGAAGCGGCCCGGTTGCAATCGAATATAATCCCATTCATGTCCACAATAATGATGGGGTTCAGAGTTTTTTCGTAGATAGTCTTATACCGGTTTTCGCTTTCCCGCAGAGACTTTTCCGCCCTTTTCTGCTGGGTCGTGTCAATGGCCAGTTCCAAACGCGCCTCACGGCCGTCCGGCCAGTTGATCAGCCGGTCGGTGATCAGGAAATGACGGTGCAGTTTCCGGTTGTACTGCTCCCATTTCAGCGGGATTCCAGCCAGCTTTTTGACCTGCTCGTTAGTGCAGAACTCACAGGGCTCCGAAAAGCTCTGCAAAACGCTGTAGCAGGGCTTGCCCACCGGATCATGGCCCAGCAGGTCCCGCAGGTAGCGGTTGACATACAGCACCTCGAAAGTGTTTATATCGATGGCGTAGATTGGCTCGTTGATACTGTCGAATATCGAGGTCAAATGCGCCCGCTCCTGCGCCGGAGCGTGTTCCAGCGGAGACGTTTCCGGCATTTCCTCGAACATCAGCCCGATATGTTGCGACAGTGCGTCCTGCCTGAGCCGCAGACGCAAGAACCGCGGCGCTCGGTGCGAGCCGAGCTCAACTTTACAATCAAAGGGTATCTGGAAATCCGATATCGGGTGCGCGGAGGGCCGGGTGAAGATCCGGACATCCCTGATTTCGGCCCGGCCCGAGAAAGCGGCGAACCCGACATGGTTGTGCTTACCGTAGACTGCATCCGAATCCATGCCTCTCAACTCGACAACGGAACGGCCTCCAGGGTGTTCAGCCACTTTCAGCCGCAGCCAGCCCCCCACTCTCTCGGCTGTCACAACATATTCCCGCCCCGGCTCCAGGGCCGCCTCACACCTGGCGGTATTGTCCGACTGGCGCTGGATGCCGAATGCCCTGTTGCCTGACAAGCCGCAGCAGAAAGCGTACCCGGCCTCAACCAGCGGAGTGTTCCCCTCGGCCGATGCGCCCGATAGTATCACCGTCAGGCCTTGGATCGACTGCGGGTCCCCGGGCGTGCGGATCACGAACGCCAGCTTCACGTCCTCGCTCGCCCCCCCGAATTCCTGCTCCGACATCAGACAACAGTCGCGTTCCGTTTCCGGGTGTGGAGCGTGGCAGATGGACAGCCCGCTGTCCGAGGCCATCACCTGCCAGCCGCGGCAACCGCCGTCAACCTGCGGCCGCCAGAACGAACCCAGCTCTGAGACTGCACCGGGGCCCTGGTAGCGCAGGGCCCAGCCCTCATCCGGAAAGGACTGCCGTGCGTACTGGCTGTCGATTCTATCCAGATGGGATTTGACCCGGACGGCGGCCGTGTCGCCGATCAGGCTGGCAAGGGGGGCTTTGGCGGCGGCCAGCGCCGCAACCTCCTGTTCGATCAGGAACATATCGCCACTGTAATCGACGATTCGCAACTTCCGGTCGAGCTGGACCTCGGGCACGCGTTTTACCGCCCGGATTGAGGGCCGCGTTCTGTTGCTCCTGTCCAGTTCCTCAACCGAGTTCCTGTAGAGCGAACGGAGCGAAGCCAGTTCTTCCCCGGTCCGCTTGAGTCTCGCAATAAGATCAGCCTGGTTCAAACCATGAGGTTCTTGACGTTCAGGCTTGTCTGTCATGTTTCACCCCTCGGTATGCTGCGACTGAGACGCCGCATCACATTCGACTCGCCGATCCGCTTCTCCTTGACCGGTACGGCTGTGGGCTTTCGTTCTATGCAGAATGATCCCCCGGCCCAAACTGAAAAATATAACTTAATCAATCTACTTTTTACCAAGTGGGCTGTAAAGTGCAGCCCGAACGATTACACCCGGATTAAACCCGGTTGTCAACAATTAATTTACCGACCATAATATCAATATCGCAGTGTTTATCACAGTAATGACATTAATCATGACAAAAATATCAACGGGGCGCCGACAATCCTTCCATCGACGCCCCGTTTGCTGGGTTGGAGCTAAAGAGGAGAGCTGATTGAGGGGTTCCCTCCCCGCTTCCCAAGTTCAGATCGTGTACGGATGGCCAGTCTCCTTGAGTTTATTTAAGTACCTGCGGAGCCGTTTGTCCCGCCCCCGGCAGCGACTGTTCCACATCCGTGTCAAACAGTGCCTCCCCTGTGCCGCTTCAATTCCAGCTCAGAAATTCTTGAAATCCTCCTCATTCAGCGGTATCAGCGCCCGGGCGGCCGATTTCAGGCCCCCGTTGCCATTGCTGCCGCCACCGTTGCCATTCTTCCCGCCACCGTTGCCGTTTTTCGGGGCCTTCACCAGTGTCCCCGGAACAGGCCGTGCCTGACCTGCCGTTTCCACCGCAGCCTCGGGCAGCCGGTTGGCCGCCTGCATGCCGTTCTTCGACTCGCGCGGCCGCCTCTGCGGCGAACCCTGACGCGCATTCGCGTCCCCGTTCCAATCCAGCTTGAACTCGGCCAGCATGTGATGCAGCTCCGATGACTGACTGTTAAGCTCCTCGGCCGCACTGGCGCTTTCCTCGGAATTGGAGGCGTTGCTCTGCGTGACCTCGTCCAGCCTGGAGACCGCGACGTTCACCTGCTCGATTCCCTGAGACTGCTCTTTGGCGGCGCTGGCTATTTCGGAGATCAACTCGTTGGTTTTAGAGGCGCTGGCGGCAATCTTGCCCAGGGCGGAGGCCACCTCGGAAGTGATGTTCACGCCGTTTTCGGCGTTCCTGACCGAATCATCGATCATCTGGGCCGTGTTCTTGGCCGCCTCGGCGCTGCGCTGCGCCAGGGAGCGCACTTCCTCGGCCACCACGGCGAAGCCCTTGCCCGCATCCCCGGCCCGGGCCGCCTCGACCGCGGCGTTCAGGGCCAGAAGGTTGGTCTGGAAAGCGATCTCATCGATGGTCTTCACGATCTTGGCCGTCTCGTCGGAAGAGGCCTTGATCCGGTCGATGGCCTCGACCATTTTCTGCATCGCCCTCTGGCCCTCCTCTGCCGACTGCCGCGAATCGAGCGACAGCTCTTTCGCCTGATGCGCGTTGTCCGCGTTCTGGCGGGTCATGGATGACATTTGTTCGAGACTGGCCGAAATCTCCTCCAGCGCGCTGGCCTGCTCGTTCGCCCCCTGGGCCAGGCTCTGGCTGCCCGAGGAGATCTGGGTGCTGGCGGCATTGACCTGCTCGACCGCCTCGGACACCTGGACCAGGGCCTCCCCCAGCGATCCGATGGTCGAGTTGATGTTGTTCTTGAACTCATCGAGCTGGCCGCTGAAAGTCCCGTTCACCCGGTTGGTCAGGTCCTTGTCGGAAGCCGCGGCCAGGACCGCTGCCGCCTCGCGGATCGGATTGACTATGGCTTCGAGCAGGTCGTTGATGCCCTTGATGATGCTTGAGTATTCGCCGCGGTGACGTCCCGTTTCGGCCCGCACGTCCAAGTCGCCTTTCAGCGCCGCCCGGGTCAGTCCCGAAACCTCGCTGTTCATCGCCTTGAGGCTCTCCACCATCCGGACCATCGCCTTGCCCAGGACATCCCGCTCCGAGGCGACCCGCACCTCGACCGAAAGGTCGCCGTTGGCGATGTGTTCCGAGGCCAGGGCCTTGTCGTTCAGAGCCTGCTGCATCTTGCGGAACGAATCGGCCAGCATCCCGACCTCATCCTCACGCTGGATGTCGATCTTCTCGCTCAGGTCGCCCTCGGCGATCGATCCGGCGATACGGGTGAGTTCTCCCACCGGGCGGGTGATCATGCAGGTGAGCTTCCAGGCCAGCACCAGGCCCACCACCAGGGCCGCCACCAGACCGATAACCATGATGAAAGAGGACGAATGGAGCGAAGTGTCGGCCAGATCGGCCACCTTGACCGTTCTTTCCAGGCCTTGACTGGCCTGGGCCTGGACCGACTCCAGCACCGCGTTGGCCGTTGCTGTGCGCGCCTGGGTGAGACGGGTGAGTTCGAGCCAGTCGTCGGTCAATGCCTTCGTCTCGCGGCGATAGTCATCCAGCGAGGTCCGGATGGTCCGTATCTGGTCCAGGTTGACCTGCTGGCGGGTGATGCCCTGCAACTCGTCCAGCCTCTGGTTGATCTGGTCGAACTTAGCGGCGGCGGCCAGGACCGGCGCATCATCACGTATTATCTCGGCCTCGAGGACCGCCGTTCGGATCTCGGCGCCCATCTCATCGACCTCATCGACCAGGTTGAGCTTGTGCAAGCGTTCTTTCAGCTTGGCCGCGCCGAGCCCTTTATCCATTTCCTCGCGCAGCATCCGCTCCTGGTCCTCATGGAACTGGCCGCAGTTTTCCACGTACAGGGCGGCTGCATCTTTAAGCCTCCCCCGGATTTTTTCCATTTCCTCAAGCTTGTTTCCCGACTGTTCGGCGAGGTTTTCATATTCAGACACACCATTCTGTATCGCAGTGTTGGACTCGACAAATCCGCCCAGGTTTGTCGAGGCTTTCCCGAGTTCATCCGCTTTCTGGAGGTTTTTTTTCACCTCGTCCAGGCTGGCCCGGCTCTCATCCAGGTACTTTTTATCACTCGAAAGCGCATAGCTGCGCATGCCGAGCATTGTGCCATGCCAGTTGCGCTCCAGGGCGTTGGCCAGTGTCACCTCCGGAATATACTCCCGGTTGAGAATACGCGATTCACGTCCGACACGGCTCATGTTCCAGACCGCCATCGACCCGAGTAACAACGCCACGAGGATAAGAGTACCGAAACCGCCACATATCTTTGTACCGAGTCGCTTTTTGATGTCCATGATTCCCCCGATAACTCCGGTTTTTGCCAGCCGCCGAAACTTGACATACATCGTCAAACTAAGCTCTGGTTCGAGTTCACTCCTTGAAATTCTCCATGCGGCCGGCCACTATCTCTTCCTCCAAGCGGGATATGGTGCCCAGAAATGTCTTCATGTCGAGAGGTTTCGGGAAATAGGCGTACACTCCTATGTCCTCCGCCCTGGATTGACTGTTGGCGCCGGTCAGTCCGGTCAACATGATCACCCGTATCCGCGGGTCGATCTTCTTGATCTGCTTAATGACCTCCAAACCGTCCATCTCCCCCATTTTGAAATCCGTAACCACCAGGTTAAAGTCCCCATTGCGGAAAGCCTCGATCGCCCGGCTGGGGCTGTTGAACTGGCGGTTGTTGAACTTGAACAGCTCGAGCGCGCGGCTCATCACCTTAAGACAGCCCTCGTCATCGTCTATCAACATGATGTTCAAACCGTGCTTCATTTTCTCAACCTTTGTGACAGTGTCTTCTTGAGTTTGCATTTTCACTCGCTTTGCCTCCTCGGTTTGCTCTGTGGTTGCATCGGTGCATTACAAAAACGATGCCAGAGGTACTCTATCACTCAATCTGTTCAGAACAGCCTGTGAGCCATGGACGTAACAAAAGAAAGGCCCGTGAAAAGTCTCCACGGGCCGATCATTTAATAACCAACGATCAATTTTTAACCGGTTGAATACTAACCGCTCAGGGATCGCCCAGCTTGCTCCTCAACGTGTTGCGGGTAATGTCCAAATATTTGGCGGCCATTGTTTTATTCCCATCGAACATCTCAAGGACATGCTGCGTGATCCTTTTTTCCAGCTCCGCGAGTTTACAGCTTTCTTCCGGGAAAGCTATCTCCAGCAAGCCTCTGTGATTCCTGCCCACTCCGGCCTGCTCCAGCACGTCCTGTGGCCGCAGGAAATTCAGGTGTTCCGGCCGCACCCTGGCGTCATCATAAAGAAGCACGACCCGTTCCATCGCGTTCTGCAGCTCCCTGACATTGCCCGGCCACTCGTGCTCCACGAGCAGGCTGGCCGCAGCGGGGTCTATATCCTTGAACTTGCGCTTTTTCTGTTCGGACAAACGACGGAGGAACATCTCGGCCAGCGGGACTATGTCTTCCTGGCGCTGACGCAGCGGCGCAAGCCTGATCATCCCCACATTCAGGCGGTAGAACAGGTCGCGGCGGAACGCGCCGCTTTCCACCATCTGATCGAGATCGCGGTTGGTGGCGCAGATGATCCTCACATCCAGGCGGTTGTTTTTCAGGCCGCCCACCCGGTAGAATTCCCTTTCCTGGAGCACCCGCAACAGCTTCGGTTGCAGCTCCAGCGGCATATCGCCGATCTCGTCCAGAAAGAGCGTCCCCCCGGCGGCGAGCTCAAGCTTGCCAATCTGGCCGGATTTCTTGGCCCCGGTGAAAGCCCCCCCCTCGTAGCCGAACAGCTCGCTTTCGAACAGGGTGGGAGCTATCGCCGAGCAGTTGATCGTGACAAAGGGCGCCGCGGTCTCGGCCGCGCCGAAATGCACCAGACGGGCGATGATCTCCTTGCCGGTGCCGGTCTCACCCTCGATCAGCACGGGGACCGAGCGGTCCTGATGCAGCCGCTGCGCCATATCGATCACATCGCGCATGCGTTCGGAAAAAATCCCGATCCGTCCGATCCCAACCGCGCCGGCATATGCGCTGCGGATGCGTTCCAGGCGTTCCTCGGTCTCCCGCGTGGCCTCGGCCACACGGGCCTCGAAACGGCTGGTCAGCTCTATGTTGTCGCGCAGCAGACGCTGGTGTTCCAGCACGCGCTGGACCACCGCGGTGAGTTCCAGGAGGTTGATCGGCTTGCGCAGATAATCGTAGGCCCCGCCGCGCAGGGCGGCAATCGCGGTGTCCAGATCACCGTGCCCGGTGATCAGCACGACATCGGTCAACTCCCCGGCCGGGGTGGATTTGATCCGCTTGAGCAGCTCGATCCCGTTACAGCCCGGCATCCGGAAATCGCTTATCACCAGGGGGGTGGGGTCCTTGGAGAAACACTCGCAGGCCTGGATCCCATCCTCGCAGGAGATGACGCTGTGCCCAAGTTGATTGACCAGATAATCCGACAGGATTCTCCGGTCCAGGGCCGTATCGTCGACAAGCAGTATGTTCATCCAGTCAGTCCTCTTTTCCCCAAGCCGGAAGGCTGATCGTGAACACCGCTCCCGCCTTTTTGCCGTTAGCCGCCGTTATGCTGCCGCCGTGCTCGGTGACGAAACGCCTGACAATGGCCAGGCCGAGGCCGCTGCCCGTGCCCTGGCGTTTCGTGCTGTAAAACGGATCGAATATTTTCTCCACGTTCGGTATCTTGAACCCCGGACCGTTGTCTTCGACCTTGAGGATGATGCGCTGCTGACGGCGGCGGGTGCTGACACGAATCCACTTGTCCCGGTGCTGTTCGGTGTCGAGGGCCTGCATGGCGTTGACCACCAGGTTTATCAGCACCTGCTCCAGGTGAATCGCATTGCCCACCAGCACAAGCTCCCCCGCGGCCAGCCGAATATCCAGATGGATGCCGTGATTGTACAACTGGGTGTCGACCAGCGAAAGCGCCTTGCGGATCGATTCGTTGAGGTTCAGCTCGCGCACCTCGGCCTTTTCTGTCGGCACCCAGTAAGAACGCATCTGCTGGATGATTTCCACGATCCGGTTCACATGCGCCGGGATAAGCTGCAGCCAGTCGCCGAATTCCTCCGGCAGGAGGCCCTGGTTCATCTGGATCCAGAGCAGGATGCTGTCGGTGGTGATCTTGATTGCGTTCAACGGCTGGTTGATCTCATGGGTGATTCCCGCAGCCAGCACGCCGATGGAGGCCAGCCGCGCCGATTCCTCGGCCAGCCGCACCGCCTCGACCCGCCCCCGCTCGGATTCGAGCAGGGCCTGGAAATGTGAATGCCTCTCCCAGGCCCCCACGATGAGGTCCGAAATCACCCGCAGGGCGCCGATTTCCTCTTTTGCCCAGCGCACCGTGCCGCGGCGCAGGAACACGAGGAAACCTTTGGTCAGGCCCGCGATCACCAGCGGACAGACATATATCGCCGAGCCGCCGAAAACGGCCAGGCCCGAATGGTTGCGATCGGGAACGCTCGCAATGTCGTCGATAATCAGGTCCCGCCCGCCGAGAATCCGTTTGAACAGTCTTTCGTACCGGCTGAGCTGGATACTCTCGGGCAGCAGCTTTTTCAGGGCTGACTCGACCCGGACCCACAGGCTGAGCCTCACCGCTGTCCCGGCCGGCTCATCGAAACTGTAGAAACCGGCGCTGTCAAGCCACAGCTTGTCCCCCAGCACCAGCAGGATTTCATCTATCGTGTTCTGGAACGACTCGGAGGAATTGAGCTGCGAGGCCGAGCCGGAGATGATCTTTTCATACTCCAGGCTCAGGGTCAGCTTTTTCCTTTCCTCCTCCAGGGCATTCTCGGCCTTGCGGCGCTCGGTGATGTCGGTCAGCATGCAGTAGGTCCGGCTGAACCGTCCTTGCGCATCCATAACCACGTTGCCGTCCACGGACACCAGCAACCGCCGTCCGCTCTTGTGTTCCAGTTCCAGCTCGGCCCCCCGTAAGCCGCCCATTTTCTTCATCCGACTGAACGAGCAGGGGAATTGGCCACGCTTGTTCCGTGGAAGGATCTCGATATAGGGCCGGCCAATCACCTCTTCCCGGGTGTAGCCCAGCATGTCGAGCCAGGCTTGGTTTACGTTGAGTATCCGTCCCCGCACATCCAGCGACTGGTAGGCGATGGGTGCATTGAAAAAGAGTTCGCGGAACCGTCTTTCGCTTCGGACCAGGTCCTCGCGCGCATCGCAGCGCTCCAGGTCCGAGGCCAGGCGGGCCGCGATCAGAGGCAGGGTCTCGCGGGCGAAGACCGGCAGTTCAAGCCTCCGGCGTGAAACTGCTACCAGAAGGCCGATTACCTCCCCCCGGGCGCCCCTGAGCGGCAGCCCGACATAGCCCTCCATTTTCAAGCGGCTCAGGTTGGTGGCTTTCGGATAATGCAGGCAGACAGACTCGGGATAGTGGAGGAACCACGTCTTCAGCGTGTCGGCGCAGGGCGTGCCCTCCAGAGGATAGCGTATCCCGCGCAAGTGCTTTCTGTCCAGATAATATGATATTGACTCCACTCTCCGGCCCTGGTCTGTTATCCGGCCGAACAGCACCCCATCCGCCCCGAGCCAGAGACTCACCGCCTTGACCAGATGATCGAAAAAACTCCGTCCGTACAAGGCCGAGGAGGACGCCAGCAGCACCTGGCGTTCCTCCCGCTCTTTCAGATTGCTGGCGATGTCCCGGCCGGTGGAAAGGACAACTGTCCCGCCGGTTATCTCATCCCGGCAGGCGACATGGCTCCAGACGATTCCTCCGCCGACCCGCGCGCTGCCCGGGAGTTTGCATTCGATTTCGTATTTACCTGTCCCAACGGCCAGAAATCGCAGGAATTCCTGCTTAACCCGGCTACGCATCGAACGCGTGACAAAAAGCGCAGTCCATTCACGTCCGACAAGACGGCTTTCACGAGGGCACATCCCGTGGGCCTGGGTGTTGGCAACACTGACCCGGCCCGTGGCATCCAGCACGAGACAAGCCTCCGCGCTGTCCTGGAAATACTTCCGGATCAAAGCCTGGTCCGGGCCCCGATATTCGGTTCCGTTCCTCACCGCTTCACCGGGGGTGCTCTCCTTATTTCTATCGAGTAGACTCACGCCTGCTGCGCTCCCGCGGATCAAATTTCCGCGCCCGTTCACAATCATCTGTTACATGCCGTCAAAGGTTGAGTAGACCAATCTCACCATTTCCCGATGTCGTCTCAAATCCTGTTGGAGTGCATTGCAGAATCGGCAGGCATTGCGAAATCGACCTGCTGGCTTTCAGATCGCAATCCGCCGGGTGTTCAATTGATAGCAGTATTCTCTCAATCCTAACTTTGACATTATTAATCTCCCATCCCCTCCTCAAGAAATACGACCAGTAATTTGATTAGCCGTGACAATTCCATAAAGTCTAAAAACACCGAGGCCAATCTTTATTTACGTTTCAACCGTTTAAGGTAACAACTTTACACATGAAATGATTCCACATTTTATCACTGCCTGCCTAACTTGAGAATCAAATCCACAGTTACCGGATTATACCCGAAACGGCACCAGCCGTCAATCCAGTTTGTCATGATTCAAATTCATCAAACCAGACGATAATTATTGCATTTCAATACCTAAAGCCTTATCCTTCAGTCGCATCCGTGGATCGATGGAATCGACTCGCAAGTGCTCTCCCGGATAATACCGGTAATTTTGAGGCCCCGTCGTCTGAAAAATAGAAAAAATCGATTTGAATCACTGCAGACAGGACTTTTTATCCAAAAACCGGGGAGAAATGTTTTGCCGGGGGGGCTGGGGAGTAGAATCTCAGGCGGTCTTCCGGGCGGTGAAAACGAGCCAGCCCGAGCCGACCCGGAACGGCTCGCGGGTGGTGGAGCCATAGGCCTCGACCAACTCGAGGCCGGCGCTGTTGAGCATCGCGCTCAGTTCGCCCAGGCTGTAGACCCACTGACAGAGCGTGCAAAGCTCCGCCACTGACGAGCCTTTCCGGTAGATACGGTACTCCATTTCGAGGCGGTTTTCCGTTACGTGGTAGGTGTTGTCTATAAGGACGGTAAAATCCCCGGCCTCGTACCATTCGTGGTCGGTCAGCGTGGGAAGGATCGACTCGGCGGACAGGGCGGTGTCGGCCACGAACCACGCCCCAGGTTTCAGGCTGCGCGCCAGGGCGCCCAGGTAGGCAGCCATGCCCTCGCGGTCGAAATAGCCGAAACTGTTGCCGAACGCGTAGGCCCCATCATAGAGCCCCTCGCCCGCAATGTCCCGCAGGTCCGCCTGGACAACCTCGCACCGGCCGGCGTACGGGGCCAGGGCTTGGCGCGCCAGGGCCAGCATCCCGGGGCTGTGGTCCACCCCGGTAACCCGGTAGCCGCGCGCGGCGAACACAGCGGCATGACGGCCCCCGCCGCAGGGGGCATCCAACAGGTGCATGCCCGGTGACACACGGAGTTCCTCAGCCAGGAAATCCACCTCGGCCGCACTCTGCTCCGGGGTGATCCCGTGCAGCCACAGCTCCAGGGCGCGGCCCTGGAAGAAAGAAGATATCATTCTTTAATAACCTATATTTTTTTGCAGTGGTATCCTGCATCATCCAATCTTCGCAGCAGCAAAGACACCAAAACCAAATGATCCAGGCATTGATCTATTGTATCTTTAATAATGTATTCATGGCCTCTTGGATTCCGTATTGCTAAAACAGAACCAGCGAATAAGAATTTATAGCCTTCTTGTTCATCACATTCACTTTCTGACGACAACGCGGATAGTTTAATTTGAGGTGATTTTTCATTAAACACTTGCATCATCAATTTAACACCAAACTCCTTGTTTTTAGCATGCCTTTGAACCTCCTTATCAAGAAATTTAAAAGCTTCAAAAGTAGCCTGAGCGAAATGACCATCATCAAACAACCTTTTGGCAATGTTTTGCAATGAAGGATGAATATTTCTTTCCTCGAATAAATGCAGCCCCTCAGAGGGCAACAATGGTGTATCAGTGAAGTATTTTGCTTTTCTGACTATTATTTCAAATTTCTCAAAATAGTCAGCCATTTAGTAAATGCTCCTTAATACTCCTAAAAATCCTATCGTAAGAATCTTGCTCTGCATTTGCAGGTAAATTAATTTCAATACGTACGGTTAGGCCGACTGGAATATCCCCATTATTTCCTCCCTGACCTTCTTTCCTTTTCACTTTGGATGTGTTGGGAGGTGTTTGTAGCTCATTGCTCAGTTTCCTATTCTTTGGTCGCTTTTTTTCGGACGCATCCGCAGATCGTGCTGTTTTAATCTCTCCCTTTCCTGCAAAATAGGCTAAAGTTTGGAATGCTATCGCCTGTCGTTCTCCAGTTAGGGCAGTAGTTTGATCTGTTTGTCTAAAAAAGGTTATAAGAGCGTTCTTATCTAACGTCCACGCATTGTCTCCATACAAATCAAATAAATCTTTGTAGCTCTCTTGCACCAACGAACCAAATTCTCTTTGGAAATCATCGTCATTGTGCAAGTTAAAAATCTTTGCCCCTCTTTCAGTTTTGCTTCCTGTTTCATCAATCACGCTAAGGAATTTTAGCAAATTAAGAATAGAGCTTTCATTTTTTGGTGCAAACCCAACTTTTTTAAGAGTATTAGCATCAACAGGGGAAGGGAATGTTTTCCTAAAATGAATTATAACGGGGATAAGATTTCCTTGTGCAACAATATAAGGATGCTTGTCTGACATTTCCATCTCCTTATAAAGCGTTGACGGAACAAATCAATAATGCTAATCAGTATAACTCATATATTGGTCATTGTAAAGGGTGCTTTATAAAGAACGATCTCGTATAAAAAAGGCCAGGCTTTCCAGCCCGGCCCGCATATCAACTGGCGCCCTCTGCGCGGCTCGAACGCGCGACCTACTGCTTAGAAGGCAGTTGCTCTATCCAGCTGAGCTAAGAGGGCGCTCGGTTTTCGTCATTGCCTGCTAACGGCCTGCCGGCTCGCACATCCCGGCAGGCATAAAATA
>JAJFUG010000100.1 GCA_021372515.1 bacterium | reverse complement strand
CCCACGCCCACGCTGAACGATTCGCCGGCGTACTTGCTCTGTGCGGCCAGCGGTGCGGCGGCGGCCAGCAGCAAAACCAGCCCGCTCAGAAGGCCGTTCAGGCCGGAAAACTGTATTCCTGGACGAATTTTCATCCTTTTTCACCCGTGGGTTTCGGGACCTGGACAGCCCGCTCGAATAGCCTGCACGCACCGGAAGACCGCTGCACGCGGCCCCGCAGGGCAGAGGGAAATGTAATGCCGAGAGGCGGCCAGGGAAACAAATTTTCTGCGGCCACGGAAGTCCTTGACAACTGAAATGACTGCAAATACAATATCCTTAGCGCGTCAGACAGGCGCGGCGATCCGCACCTTGCCCCGGCCCCTCCCGGAAACGTTCTGTCCGGGGTCTCTTTTTCTCTGAGAAGAACTGTCCCGTACGGATGAAGACAATCAAGCTGACAACAGCGGCGGCGCTGTTCCTGCTGCTGGTGGGAGTGGCTCCCTACCGCAGCCTGGAGCTGAGAATAAATCAGCAGAGCATGGGTTTTCTCATGCCCTCCGGCATGGCCGCAGCCGGCGAGACCGACAGCCTGGCGGGCGGCGCAACGGGGGAAAGTCGCCTGGCGGAGGATTTGTCCGAAGGGGCCAAGCTTTTGAGCCAGAAATGCTCTGTCTGCCACAGCGTAAATTTCGTATTCAAAAGCGGGATGCTGGCCGGCGAGATCGATTCGACCCTGGCCTGCATGCAGAAAAAAAGCCGCAACCTGCTCTCATCCCGGGAGCGGGACGATATCCGCCTTTACCTCGCAAGCCGTCTGCCCCGCGAATAGCACCCCGTACAGCCGCAGTTCACAGGTTCACCCGAACGGGACTCATTGCGCCCGCGCGATAATGCGCGTTATCTCGGGCCGCGAGGTGAGGATGCGCCAGTGACGGCTGGCCAGACGCACCAGGACCAGGCCCACGGCCAGGCCCAGCGCCCCGCCCGCCATATCCAGCGCGTTCTGGCCCCAGCCGGGCGCCAGAGCGGCCCCGTAGCGCTCGGCCAGGAACATGCCGGCGAACAGGGCGACCAGGGGCAGGATGTAGACTGTCAGCGCGCCCCAGACCACCACCCCCTCGGGCAGCGAGACCTCCACCGTGTCGCCGGGACGGGCGCCCAGGGGGTTCTCGGCCAGAGTGCGGCCGGGGCTCCCCTGTTCCAGCGATATCGCGCATCCCCCCTGCTGGCTGCAGCCCTCGCAGGCCGAGGTCCGCGACACCTCAATCAGCGCCAGCCGTCCCTGCAGCCCGGTCACCCGGGCCGTGTTGCAGATCAGGCTCGCCCTGTTCTGGGGCTGGTTCATTCTCTCCTCCGAACAACTTGCTCCGCAGGTGTTCGAGCTGGGCCGCCAGGGACTCATGGCCGCCCAGATCCAGTTCCCTGTACGAGCAGTCCGGCTCGTCCAGGCGCAGCACGATCCCCTCGACCACATCGGTCAACCGCTCGGCCGGGATCATGGCGCGGCGGCTCTCCAGGCGGCGTGTGACCGCACCGGCGGAGTCCACCCGGTAGGAAAAGGCGGCCAGCTCCAGACGGTCAGGGCCGCCCGCCCTGCGGGTGACTATCACGAATCCCCAGGTCTCGTCCTCCCGCCGTAGCGGATCGAACAGGAACAGACGGTGCAGCGTGCACTCCGGCTCCCCGGCGAACGCCCCGGCCGCGATATCCAGCACCGGGGCCAGTTCCGGCGCGATTGTCCTCTGCTGCTCAGTCGAGCTCATATCTCAGTGCCCGCCCCCGCCGTGCGCGGCGCGCTCGCGACGGCTCACCGCGGCATCCACCATGTGGCGCAGCGAGGGCGTGACCTCCTGCCAGGAACGGGTCTTCAGCCCGCAGTCCGGGTTGACCCAAAGACGCTCCAGCGGGAGCACCGCGGCGATCTCGTCCAGACGGTGCTCGATCTCCTCCTGCTCCGGCACCAGCGGGCTGTGGATGTCCCAGATGCCCGGCCCGATCTCGCTCGGGTACTCGCGGTCGCGGAACACCTTGAGCAGCTGCCCCCCGGCGCGCGAGTTCTCAATCGAGATCACATCCGCGTCCATCCGGATGATATCGGCGATGATGGTGTTGAAATCGCTGTAGCACATGTGGCTGTGGACCTGGGTCTCGGGCCTCACCCCAGCCGCGGTCAACCGGAACGCATCCACCGCCCAGGCCAGGTAGTCGGCCTGTTTCGCCTTGCGCAGGGGCAGTCCCTCGCGCAGGGCCGGCTCATCCACCTGGATCACCCCGATCCCCGCGGACTCCAGGTCCACGGTCTCGTCCCGGATGGCCAGGGCGAGCTGGAAAGTCACCTCGCGCCGCGAGATGTCATCCCGCACGAACGACCAGTTGAGCATGGTCACCGGGCCGGTCAGCATGCCTTTCATCGGCCGCTGGGTGAGGCTCTGGGCGAACGCGCTCCATTCCACGGTCATCGGTGCGGCGCGGCGGATGTCGCCGTAGATCACCGGCGGTTTCACCCCCCGGCTGCCGTAGCTGATCACCCAGCCGTTCCGGGTGAAGAAATAGCCCCCCAACTGCTCGCCGAAATACTCCACCATATCGTTGCGCTCGAACTCGCCGTGCACCAGCACGTCCAGACCCACCTCCTCCTGGAATTTCACCAGCGAGCGGATATCGTTCCGCAGCGCCTCCACATACTGCGCCCCGGTCAGCTCGCCCTTGCGCAGGCGGGCGCGCAGACGGCGTATGTCCGAGGTCTGGGGGAACGAGCCGATCGTGGTGGTGGGCAAAAGCGGCAGACCCAGCTTTTTCTGCTGTAAGGGGCGGCGCTGGTCGTAGGGCAGCCCGCGGCTGAAACTGGCCTCGGTCAGGCCGGACACACGTGAGCGCACCTCCGGGGCCACACGCAGCTTGCTTATCGTGCTCACTTTCCGCGCCGCCGCGGCACTGTCCAGACGGGCCTTGTCCTGGGCCGAGGCGTTTCCATCCACAGTCCGGGCCAGGGCCACCAACTCCTGCACTTTCTCGCGCGCGAACGCCAGAAGGTTGAACACCTCCTCCGGCAGGTGGCGCTCCGGCTCCACTGTCACCGGCACGTGCTGCAGTGAGCAGGAGCTTGCCAGCACCAGGCGCTCCGCGCCCACGAGGGCCTTGAGCCTATCGACCAGGCCGAGGGCTTTCTCCGTGTCCAGCACCCAGATATTGCGCCCATCCACCACCCCGGCGAACAGTTTCTTGTCCTTGGGCAGGCTGTGCTTTTCGAGCAGGTCAAGGTTCTCGGGCCCGTGTACGAAATCCAGCCCCAGGCCGTCCACCGGAAGAGCGGCCAGGGCCGCGAAATTGTCGCCCACACTGTCGAAATAGGTCTGGACGACCAGACGGGCGTTGCCGGCGGTGCTTTTAAGACGGGCGCAGGCCAGGGCCAGGGCCTTGCGGTCGCGCTCCGTGGCCTCACCCGCGAACCAGGGTTCATCGAGCTGGATCCACTCCACGCCCCGCGCGGCCAGCTCGGCGACCACCTGCTCGTACACCGGCAGAAGGGCCTCCAGCAGGGCCAGCGGCTCCACTCCATCGGTCGAGCGCCCCAGCCGCAGGAAAGTCACCGGCCCGATCAGCGCCGGCATGGCCTTGACCCCCAGGGCCAGGGCCTCATCCACCAGACGCAGCAGAGTGCGGTCCGCCAGGCGGAAACTCTCGCCGTGGCTGAACTCTGGGACCAGATAGTGGTAGTTGGTGTTGAACCACTTGAGCATGCTCAAGGGATGGATGTTGCCGCTTTCCGTGGCCCCGCCGCGGGCCATCCGGAAATACAGCTCCAGGCCCGGTGCCGCCCCGGCAAAACGCGGCGGCACCGCACCCACCATCACCGCCGTGTCGAGCATGCGGTCGTAGAAAGAGAAATCGCCCACCGGGATTAAATCCAGCCCGGCCGCGGCCAGGAACTCGTAGTTCTGCTTGCGAAGTGCGGCGGCGCGGCGCTCCAGCCCGGCGGAATCTATCTCACCTTTCCAGAACGATTCGAGAGCGAATTTCAGCTCGCGCTCCGCGCCCAGGCGCGGAAAGCCTTGGATTGCAGTCTGCATCCACCTCCCCCTTGTATATGATTGCCGGGAAAATGTCCCTTTTCCTGACAATATAATACCCGGAGGGCGGCAAGGATAATTTTTCGGGGGATTTTTTCGTTCCGGTAACCTGGGGAAAGCCGCAACCGTGGCCGTAGCGGCTTAGAGGGATGTGTGTTCCGGGCCTGAGGGGCCCTTGCGCGTCTGATCGTCCGCCGGGTCGCCGAACATGTCCTCCACGCTCCAGAGCAGGCTGAGCGCGGTGGTGAGAAAGACCAGACGGCAAATGTCGGCGGCGGTGCTGAATTTCTGCGGCATAGCTGTATCTCCATCCTGGAGGTTGACTTTATGGTCAAGAAATGCAAGAAGCGTTCCCGGGCCGCACGAAAGGCGTCAGCGGCATTAAAATCTTGCATTTTAATGCTTTACCATACAGGACAGGTTGTAATTCCCTCCGCCCTGTGGGGCAAGAGTTGCCCCACAGGGCCCTGATCTTTTTGCGTTGACAGGCTTTACCCATCTTAAGTATTATCTGTGTCACCGACCCCCACGAACCGGAACCCCCGACTCAAGGAGCGCAGAGCCATGTCCGCACCCGAGAACAGAATCGGCAGGAAAGAGTTCCTCTCCGGCTGCGGCAGGGCCGTGCTGGGCCTGGGCCTGGGGGCAGCGGCGTGCAGTCCCGCCTCCGGCGGAAAAGCCTCCGGCGGAGCGGCGGCCCCGGCCGCGGACAGTGTCGCCGCGAAAATCACCCCCTCCTACCGCTCCCTGGGCAAGGCCGGGATCCAGGTGACCGAGGTCGGGTTCGGGGCCAGCCGCACCATGGACCCGCAGCTCATGGCGTTCGCCATGGACCGCGGGATCAACGTGCTGGACACCGGCCGCTCCTACAACAACGGCCAGAACGAGGTGGTGGTCGGCAAGGTGATCAAGGGACGCCGAGACAAGGTGGTGATAATCTCCAAGACCCAGCCGGGAACGCTGGAGAAGATGCGCTCTGATATGGAAACGAGCCTCACCGCCCTGGGCACGGACTATATCGACTGCCTGCTGGTTCACGGGATCGGCGAGACCGCCGAGATCACGAACGAGGTCCACAAGGAGTTCCTCACCCGCGCCAAGGAAGAGGGCAAGGCCCGCGTGACCGGGTTCAGTTGCCACGGCGACCTTCCCGCCATGCTCAACACCGCCGCCGCGGACCGTTTCTACGAGGTGGTGATGACCCCCTACAATTTCATGGGGGCGTTCACCCACATGCTGGGCGGCAACCACATGAGCTGGGACGCCCAGGCGATGGGGAAAGCGGTCGAGAACTGCGGCCAGGCCGGGATAGACATAATCGCGATCAAGACCTGCTCCGGCGGGTTCAGGCAGGACAACACCGGCCCGCAGACCTACGCCGCCGCGCTCAAGTGGGTCCTGCAGAGCCCCTGTGTGAAGACCACCGCCACGGCGATGGGCAATTTCCAGCAGATCGAGGCGGATGCCGCGGCCATGGGCGCGGGCGGCCTGGGCCTGGAGGAGTGGGAGTTGCTGGAGCAGTACGCCGCGCGGTTCGGCCGGAATTTCTGCCGCATGTGCGGGGCCTGCCGCGGCCAGTGCCCGAATGGGGTCAACGTGCCCGAGGTGAACCGGTTCCAGATGTACGCCACGGGATATTGCGGGACTATGGACGACCAGGCGCGCTCCGGCTATGCCCGCCTGGGCGGCTGCGACGCCACAGCCTGCACCGATTGCTCCGGCTGCACGGTGCGCTGCGCCTACGGCCTTCCGCTGGGCAGCAAGCTCAAGGCCGCGCACGCGCTGTTGGCCTGAACCGGGAGCGGCCCGTGGGGTAGAATGAGGTATTGCCTTAGGTGCGAACCTGGTGTTCGACCGCCCCGTCGTGCCTTATTCTGTCGTAGGGGCGAGGCCTGCCTCGCCCGGTTATTTGGATAAATCCCCCTCGATCCCCCTTTTTCCAAAGGGGGAGGCGGCGGCGACAGGCGGTGGGTGCGGGTTTCCCCCCTTTCCGCAAAGAGGGCCAGGGGGGATTAGGAAGTAGTTGTAAACGTCAACCGGCCATGCATGTTATTGAATTCTGGACGACCAGGAACTACAATAAATAGGGGTCTATTAACATATCACCACAACAGGTGGGAAAATGACTCCAAAGCATCCGAGCCGACCTGATCTTCACGAAATCTTCAATCCTGGATGTTCTCGGGGGTGTAATCAAGAAGATCGCAACAAAAAAACATACGAAGATGTTTGTCTATCTGCCAAATCTGTTATTGATGGGGAAGATGTCCGTTGTGTCGGCGAATGGGCGAGACGAAAAATATTTCGCTTGTGGTACTATTTTGAGTTATTTGCTAACGGCATGAAGAATAAATGGAATTCTCTCAATTATATAGAAATATGTAGTGGACCCGGACGCTGCATTTTTAGAGATTCTGGTAGAGAAGCAGATGGCACCTCTTTGGCGATTTTACAGCACCCAAGTTTTGACTATATCAAAAACGCAATATTCATAGACAACAACCCAAGCATTATAAACACTTTGAATGCACGAATAGACAGCTTAGGAAAACATAATAAAGCCTGTGCAATATTAGGAGATTACCAAGACCAAGAGCAATTGAGAAGCATCCTTTCTTCAATTGAGGGACAAGGACTGAACCTTGTTTTAATTGATTCAACCGATTGCAGCGTGCCGTTTTCAACAATACAGCTCATTAAAGAGGCCCTAAAAAAGGCAGATTTAATAATTAACGTGGCTCTATATACAGACGTAAGACGCAATATAAGAACTGCGATTATTGATCCAGAACCACACAAAGAACTACTTGAAAAATATGGATCATTTCTTGGTGACAGCAATTATTTGTTCTCAGAAGAAGTAAAAAGCATTGCGCACTCAGGAGAAATTAAAAACGCAAACAACCCTTTGACGAATTTATTTTTAGACAAATACAAAGAGCAGCTATGTTCAATCGGATATACCCAGTGTAACTCGCAAGAGAAGGTAGGCGAATATTATAGACTGGTGTATGCATCTTCAGATAAGCTTGGATTGCACTTTTGGAAAGAGGCCTTAAAGCCAGATATAGACCAAATGAAGCTTTTATAGGATAATTTCATGATATTGGACAAGAATAAGCCCGTGTTCGGCACGCTCGAATGGGCGCCACACAATGAGAATTTTATCAACGGCTGCGCCCACGACTGCCGGTATTGCTATTCCAAGGAAATGGCCATCCGTTTCAAACGAAAAACCTCCGAGTCGTGGCCGGAAGAAGTCGTCAACCAAAGGAAACTCAATTCGGTTGTAAAAAAATATAAGGGAAGGGTGATGTTTCCCTCCTCGCACGATATTACACCCGATCACCTTGAAGATGCCCTGTTCTACTTGCGTAAGCTTCTAAGCGCAGGCAATGATGTCCTTCTGGTTACAAAACCGCACTTTGAACTCGTTGAGAGCATAAGTAGCGATTTGAATTCTTACAAAACTCAATTGCTATTCAGATTTACAATCGGTTCAGCTGACTCGGACATTCTAAAATTTTGGGAACCTCACGCTCCTGATTTTGATGAGCGTTTTAACTCTCTGATTCACGCTTGCGACATGGGATTTAATACAAGCGTTTCAATCGAACCCATGCTGGACAAGATTGATAACATCATCTCCCTTGCCAATCGACTTCTCCCCTATGTCACTGATGCAGTGTGGATTGGGAAACCTAATTTCTTGCTTCGCCGTTTGTGCACAAATGCAGAGGACAGTCAGGAAGTGCTGAATCGAGCAAAAGAATTCGATAGCTGGTATAGCGATTCAGAGATTCATCGCTTATTTATGGAATTCAAGGATCATCCTCAAATAAAATGGAAAGATAGCATTAAAAAGGTGTTAGGCCTCAGTATGCCGCATCGAAGCGGACTGGATATTTAAGATATTTCTTAGAAAGATTAACGGAGGAACCCTAATTGCCAGCCAACAACCCAGCCGCCGCCCAGAGCGACATCCAGGCCGTGGAGCGACTCTGCGCGGCGAGACAGAAAATACACGACGAGATCGGCAAGGTGATCGTGGGCCAGCGCGAGGTGCTGGACCAGATGATCGTGGCCCTGTTAGCTCGCGGGCACTGCCTCCTGGTGGGTGTGCCGGGACTCGCCAAGACCCTGATGATCTCCACTCTCAGCCGCCTGTTGGACCTCAGTTTCAACCGCATCCAGTTCACCCCCGACCTGATGCCCTCGGACATAATCGGCACGGACATCCTGGAGCAGGAGCACGACGGGGCCAGCCGGTTCCGGTTCCACCAGGGGCCCGTGTTCGCCAACGTGGTCCTGGCCGATGAGATCAACCGCACCCCGCCCAAGACCCAGGCCGCCATGCTCCAGGCCATGCAGGAGCACCAGGTGACCGCGGGCGGGCGCACCTACAGTCTGGCCGAGCCGTTTTTCGTGCTGGCGACCCAGAATCCGATCGAGCAGGAGGGCACCTACCCGCTGCCCGAGGCCCAGCTCGACCGTTTCATGTTCAACCTGGCCGTGACCTACCCCTCGCTGGAGGAGGAGGTGACCATTGTCACCAACACCACCAGCCGCTACAGCGCCGAGGTGGGCAAGGTGCTGAGCGGCGAGGAGATTGTGGCCCTGCAGCAACTGGTGCTGCGCGTGCCGGTGAGCGAGAAAGTGGTACGCTACGCCGTGGAGCTGGTGCGCGCCACCCGCCCGGCCGAGGCCGCCGCCCCCCAGTTCGTGCGTGACTGGGTGAGCTGGGGCGCCGGGCCGCGCGCGGGCCAGTACGCTATCCTGGGGGCCAAGACCCTGGCCGTGCTGGAGGGACGCTACTCGCCCGGCGAGGCGGATGTGCGCGCCGTGCTGCGGCCAGTGCTGCGCCACCGGGTGATCACCAATTTCAACGCCGAGGCGGATGGGGTCACGGTGGATTCCCTGCTCGACCGTCTGCTGGAGGCAAAGGGTTGACCAGCGCGACCTCGCAGATGCTCGACCCGCGGGTGGTCTCGCGCCTGGGCAACCTGGAGCTGATCGCGCGCCAGGTGGTCGAGGGGTTCATCACCGGGCTGCACCGCTCGCCGTACCACGGGTTCAGCGTGGAGTTCACCGACCACCGGCCCTACCTGCCCGGCGATGAGCTGAAAAATGTGGACTGGAAGCTCTACGCCCGCACCGGGCGCTACTACATCAAGCAGTTCGAGGAGGAGACCAACCTCAAGGCCTATTTATTGGTCGACTCCAGCCGCTCGATGGAGTACGCCGCCGGGGGACGGATCGCCAAGAGCCGCTACGCCACCCTGCTGGCCGCCTGCCTGGCCTGGCTGCTGATCCACCAGCGCGACAGCGTGGGCCTGGCCCTCTACGCCGACAGCCTGAGAAGCTTCATCCCGCCGCGGGCGCGGCTGAGCCAGCTGAACATTCTATTGGCCGAGCTGCAAGGGCTCACCTGCGAGGGCCTCACCGCACCACTCCCCATATTCCGCGAGCTGGCCCAGCGCATGCACCGTCGCGGCCTGATCGTGGTGCTCTCCGACCTCTTGACCGCCCCGGAGGAGACCCTGCGGGCGCTCAAGTATTTCGCGCACCACAAGCACGAGGTGATCGTGTTCCACCTGCTGGACCCGTCGGAAATCAGCCTGGAGGGAGCGGGCGAGGTGCTCTACCGCGACATGGAAAGCGGCCACTGGCTGCAGGCCAACGCCTGGGAGGTGAAACCCGCCTACGACAGCCGGATGGAGGAGATGATAGGTGGGCTGCGGCGCAGTTGCCGCGAGGCCCGGATCGATTACCAGCTTGTGAGCACGGACACGCCGTTCGACCGGGCGCTGTACGCTTTCCTGGAGAAAAGGATGCGGCTGGGGTGAGGCTGGCATCCTTAAACAAGCGATAACCACATTATCTGAATCCCCCCCATTTCACCCGCGGCGCGGGCAGCTCCATCCCGGCCTGGAGCAGCACCAGCCCTGTCACCTTGCCCTGCTCGTCCTTCCTGAACACGAACTTCGCCCCGGCATCCAGATTAACGAACCCAGGCAAAGCTGCGACAATTCTTATGTCGATTGAGCCATATCGATGAATAAGAGTCGATTGAATACGAGGTGGTTTTACGACCAGATAACAATACAGCGGGAAAAGTGGAAAAAGCAAAGGTCTGCAGTGGGGCTCCTACGGCGTCTTGTAGTACTCGTCCGGCCCGATCAGGTCCACCAGCACGCTGTCCGAGCGCGGAACGGACATGTCCCGGCCATAGACATCGTGGAAGCGGTAGTTGTCACCGTCGAACCAGACATTGCGCGTGTAGTAGGTGGCGTTCTTCCGATGGTCCTGGACCTGGTAGACCAGACGGTCCCGTCCCACCAGCGGCCGCGGGCTGAACAGACTGCCCCCGGCGCAGCCACATAGGCTGAGAAGGGCCAGCAGGACAGCGCCCAGCATCTTTGTCACACGTGTTCTGTCCATCGACCAGCACCGGAAAAGTCACTATTAGCCCACAGGAAGTTCCTGTATTATTATCGGCAGATACGTCGGATACTTTCAACTCAATTTCTATTTAGAGGTAACATGTTGATATATAAAGAAAAGCAAATCCAGGCCGATCTGAGTTTGATTTTTATTGTAAAACCGCTTATAATATAAATATATAGGAAGCAATCAGTCAGCGATGACAGGCGCCAGAGAGCCATTCATCCCCCCACGGGAGGTGCAGGATATGCAGGATCAGAACAAGGATGCGATCAACCGGAGGCAGTTCCTCGCGCGCGGCGCGGCCGCGGCAGCGGCCGCCTCATTGAGCGGCGCCGGACTTTTCGCCGGCCAGAGCGGAAAGTTTCACCCCATCCCCGGCTCCTCCCTGCCCACGCGGGCCTATGGCCGCACCGGGGCGCGCATTCCGCTGCTCACTTTCGGCAGCGGCAGCCGCTGGCTGATGTACGAGGAACAGGCGGGCCTCAAAGTAATGAGCGAGGCCATCGACAGCGGAGTGATTTTCCTGGACACGGCCCACAACTACGGCAACGGCGAGAGCGAGAGCCGAATCGGCCAGCTCATGCCCGAGCGGCGCAAGCAGGTGCTGGTCCAGACCAAGATCGCCGAGCGCGACCCCTCCAGGTTCCGGGCAAGTCTCGAAACCTCACTCAAGCGCCTGCGTTGTGACTATGTGGACATGTGCCTGATCCACAGCCTGGAGCAGGCGGATGACCTGGAGCGGGTGGAGCAGGGGGTGGTGGACGAGCTGTTCAGGGCCAAACAGGAGGGCCTGGCCCGCTGGGTCGGGGTCTCCAGCCACACCTCGGGCCCGGTGCTGGCCCGGTTCATCACCCGTCACCCGGTGGATGCGATCCAGTGCGGGCTGAACGTGGCCACCAACGGCCCCTACGACATGGGCTTCGAGGAGCAGGTGCTGCCCCTGGCCGTGGAAAAGGGCCTCGGGATCACGGCCATGAAAGTGATGGGCCAGGACAACATAGTCGGCAAGTACCCGGAGTTCGACGCCGCCACCTGCCTGCGCTACAGCCTGAGTCTTCCGGTTACCGCGGCCACTGTGGGGATGCCCAGGCCCGAGCACCTGAGGCAGAACCTGGAGCTGGTGCGCAAGTTCAAGCCGTTCAGCCCGGACCAGATGCAGGCGCTGAAAGCCAAGGCGCAGGGCGAGATACAAACCTCGTTCCGCGAGTTCATGCACCGGCATCACGACTGGGCCTGAGCCGGCTATAGCCTTCCCGCAGGGCCGGGAGCGGCGAAGGATGCCCGGAGCGGACAGCGGCGGAGAATCGGCCCAATCATTTTTCCACGCGTTCGGCCGAGAGCAGCTTTGTCCGGTTAGGTTTTTGCATTGAATGTCATGGTCGAACACAGTGTTCGTATCGGAATGATTCGATCCTGGGTCAAAGCCAAGCCCCGCGCGGCTGACAGGCCACCGCTGTTGCCTTTGGGGGGCCGCACCTGCCTGAGCCTCCCGCCAGGGCAGCGTGTTATCGAGCGTAAAACGGCCAGGGCTCAAATTGCCGTACTGTCCGGCGGCGATTCGCGGCAGCGCCGCCGCTGCAACGCGGGAGCG
>JAJFUG010000099.1 GCA_021372515.1 bacterium | reverse complement strand
CCAGGCCAATACCCTGTATTTCACCCCGGAACGCTTATTATCCTCGAACGGCAGCGATGACGGCCGCTGGACGGCGGCAGTGCATGTGGGTACTCTCACCGCCTTCGTGGCCGCCCTGGACACCTCTGTCTCCTTCGTACTGGACAACACTCCGCCCGACACGCTGGCTATCAGTTTCGCCCCGGACACGAGCGAGATATACATCGACCTGGTGGACCGTCCGGCCGTGGCCGGACGGGCGGTGGCCGGGATCGACACCAAGCTCAGCACCGCCTCGCTGACCGGGCCGGGCACGCATCCCTATACGTTAAGGAACGACGGGGTGGGACGTCTGACCCTGCGTTTCGACCAGGGCAAGCCGCAAACCAGCGGAATTTTCACCCTTTCGGTGACTGCGGTGGACCGGGCGGCGAACAATGTCACCCGCACCCGGAGTTTCGTGGTCGGCGGCTCGGACCTTAGGCCTGGGGCGGCGATAGCCGAGGGACCGTTCAACCGCTCGCTCAACACCGCGGCGGTCACCCAGCCGCTCACGGTGAGCCTGGCCCTGACCGACAACAGCGGGGCCGGGATCGACTGGAGCGCCACCACGGCCCATCTGCTCGGGCCCGACTCGACCGCGGTGGCGGGCACGCTGAACCACCAGAACAATATCCTGGCGTTCCAGGCCGGGCGGTCGCTCTCCTCGGCCGGGGCGGATGACGGGCGCTGGCGCCTGGCCGTGCACGTGGCCGACCTGATGAGCGCCACCGCCGACCTGGACACGGTCTTCACGTTCCTGCTGGACAACCTGCCCCCGGATACGGCGGACATCCTGTTCGCCCCGGACACGAGCGCGATCCATATCGACCTCGTGGACCGTCCGGCCGTGGTCGACCGGGAGTGCTCGGGATTGAACATCGCCGGGGCCACCGCTACGGTGACCGGGCCGGACGGCGCGGTGGCGGCCACGCTCAACCAGGATGGAGTGGGGCGCCTGAGCCTGCATTTCGACGAGGGCAAGCCCACTGCCGCAGGCAGTTACACGCTCACGGTCACGGCCGCCGACCGGGCGGGCAACCAGGCCGTGCTGACCCGCGCTTTCAGCCTGAATGTAAGCGGCTACGTGGAGGTGTCCCCGCCCGACAGCTCGCTGGTGCACGGTCCCTGGGTGCGGGTCTGGGCCCTGGTGCGCGGGGCGAAGGCGACTTTCACCCCAGGAGGGGGGGCCTCGTTGCGGGTCAATTACCGCGGGGTGCCGCTGGCCGGCACGCAGTCCGTGGCCGGCGACACACTGCGCTTCCAGTTCGCGGACACGCTGGCTGAGGACGGCAGTGCGGACGGCCGCTACGACATGCTGGCCGACCTGGCTGTGGCCGAGCTGGCCGGACGGACAGTGAGCCGCACCATATTCACCGTGGACAACCGCGCCCCGGATACCGCCGGGGTGCAGATCACCGTGGCCGCGGACGGTGTGCGCTCGACCGCGGCATTCACCGATTGGGGCCTCTACCCGGATGTCTCCGGGATCGACCGCGGCGAGACCAAGGTGGTGATCGAGGACCCGGACGGCCATGAGATAAGGCCGCGCAGCCAGAGCTGGCTGAGCTCGGGCGAGCTGGAGGCCGATTTCGACGCCCTGAGCCGGGCCGGCCTGCACCGTCTGCGCCTGACCGTGACCGACCTGGCCGGCTGGAGCACGGTGCGGCGCAAAACTTTAGTCAACACCTTCGGGTTGTCGGCCGGGCAGCCGGTGGCCTACGTGGAGGAGGTGCCGGCCCGCACCAGCGCGCATATCACTTTCGTGAGCGGTCAGGCCGGAGCGCGGATCAGCCGGGCCGTGCTGCGCATATTCAACCTTCGCGGCGACCTGGTGCGCCGGGTGGACGTGAGCGACCGGATCGACGGCAGCGGCAGCTCGGTCAACGCCGAATGGCTGCTGCAGAACGACCGTGGCGACCTGGTGATGAACGGCGTGTTCATCTATGCCTGGGAGATCAGCTACGACAACGGGCGGCATGAGGAGATGCGCAAGACTCTGGCCGTGGCCCGTCGTTGATATCTTGCCGCAAAATGACGCTTTGTGGATTTTTCGAAGTTTTTGTTGAAACCTTATCGAGCCTGTGGTAGAATGAGCCGAAGTGTTAAAAATATGGGCCGTCTGACAGCCCTGGTGCTGGGCCTGATCCTCGTGGCCGCGGCCGGAGCGCGGGCTGCCTCCTCGCCCGTGACCAGCGGGGCGTTCAGCTCGTTCCCGGTCTCGGTGCGCGGGGTGGGCATGGGCGGGGCCTACTCGGCCCTGGCCTCGGGCGTGGGTGCGAGCTACCATAACCCGGCGTGGCTGGCTTTCGCCGAGACCCGCTCGGTGGGGTTCAGTTTTGCGGATGTCGGCTCGATGGGCCTTGTGCGCAACGTGTACCTGGACTACCACCAGCCGGATGCCGGCTACGGAGCGAGCGGCCTGTACTGGAACTGGCGCGGCACCAGCGTGGAGGGCCCGTTCGGCCAGGACGAGATGAGCTACGCCGAGAACACGCTGGCCTACGCCTGGGGCAAGCGGGTGACCGATTACCTGGCCGTGGGCGCGGCGGTGCGCGGCTGCTTCATCAGCACGGACATCCCGGACACCGGGGGCAAGGGCGCGGGCCTGGACCTGGCGGTATATATCGTACCCGATCCGTTCAGCTCGGTGGCCCTGGTGGTGCGTAATGCGTTCAGCCGTATCTCGTGGGATACCGGGCTGGCCGATGACCTGCCGCGCGAGATCGAGCTGGGCGGAAGCTACCTGATTATCGAGGGGTTCGTGGTGGCGGGTGAGCTGCGGTTCGAGAACGCCCGCTACACCGCGTTCTCGATGGGCGGCGAGTACGAGGTGGTGCCGGGGCTGTTTATGGCCCGGGCCGGGATGACCCGGCGTTTAGACCGCACCTCGCCCAGCTTCGGGCTGGGGTTCAACCACGAGCGGCTGCGCGTGGACTACGCCGCGGAGATCGATTCCGGGCGCTCGGGACTGGGCACGACCCACCGGGCCGGGATGTCGTACACATTCTGATTGGGGGCGTTGGGACGCCGGAGCGTCCGGCGCCCGCCCTTAACGGAGGCTGGAGCATGAAAGCGAAGAAGGTTAATCCCGCCGAGGCCGGCAGGAAAAAAGCCGGTGCGGGCGGACTGGGACGGGCCCTCTGGCTGGCTGCGGGGACGTTCCTGTCGGTGCTGGGCGTGCTGGGCGTGGCCCTGGGAATCAGCATGCTGGAGCGTCTGACCGGGGCGCTGGTGCTGGGAGCCGGGGCGGTGGTGCTGCTGCTGGGGTTCATGTTCGAGCGGCTGGCGGTGTTCACCACCCTGCTGCGCCACGTGCAGTACCTGACCCAGGCCTCGGAGTACACGGCCCGCCTTCTGCGCGAGATCACCGAGGTGATGCGCGCTATCCAGCAGGCCGAGCTGGATGAGCGCAAGAACAAGCAGCACAACCCCGGCCGCAAGGGCGATTTCCCGGACGCCGAGGAGCTGGAGTTCGAAAAGGCGGTCCGTCAGTTCGAGGAGTGAGCCGTCCCGGCTGATGTCGAGTGGAGATGCCGATGCCCGGCGAACCCTGCCTGTACACGATCGGTTTCGAGGGCCGGGAGGCGCCGGAGCTCTTCGCCGCGCTGGCAGAGCATAAAGTCACCCTTCTGCTGGATATCCGCCAGAACCCGAACAGCCGCAAACCGGGTTACTCGAAGAAAGCCCTCACCGCCAGTTGCGCCGGGCATGGCCTGGGCTACGAGCACATGGTAAGTCTAAGCGCGCCCAAGGCCCTGCGGGTGGAGGTTCAGTGCACCAGAGACTACGGTCTTCTGCGCTGTGGCTACACTGAATGCCTCGCTGAACGCGGGGAGGCGCTGCAGGCGCTCCAGGAGAAAATTGCTTCGGAGACAGTCTGCCTGCTGTGCTACGAGAGGGACCCGGCGGCCTGCCACCGCTCGATCCTGGCCGGGGTTCTCAACGACAGGCTGGGCGGGAAGTTGAAGATAGTGGACCTGTAAGGTGACGACTCACAAGGCATTCTCCGGCCGTTCCCGAGGTGTTCGGGGCGGCTGTTTTTGTAAGTGTTGAAATTGTTGATTTTATCTTGTATGTTTGTGGGAAGTGCTTTGCGGGCGGGATATATCCCGCCCCTACGACAGTGCCATAATTTATTGATAATGACTTGAGTCTTGCGTTTCCCTCCCCCTTTTTCAAAGGGGGATCGAGGGGGATTTCGTACACAAAAGATCGGGCACGGCATGCCGTGCCTCTACGGGTAAAACAGAAACCCTGAGGCTTCATCAATACAGGCGGGCCGTATGTATTTCGAGCCGGCGATATTTTTCCAGGCGGTGCTCTCTCTGTTCGCCATAGTCGACCCGCTGGGCGGGTTGCCGGTGTTCCTGAGCCTGACCCAGGGGGCGACCGCCCCCGAGCGTCAGCGGGTGTTCCGGATCGCGGTGGCCACCTCGTTCATCCTGATCGTGGGTTTCGCCCTGGTCGGCCTGTACGCCATGGAGCGGGTGTTCCATATCACTATGAGCGAGTTCACGTTCGCCGGGGGGCTGCTGCTGGTGGTGACCGGGGTGCACGACATGCTGCGCACGGACAGCCCGGAGCCGGCCTTGCGCGAGGAGGTGAGCGCGCGCGACCGCGAGCGGGTCCACCGTCTGCGCGCCCTGGCGGTCTCTCCGATCGCCTGCCCGCTGCTGGCCGGGCCCGGCACTATCGTGACCGTGATCCTGTTCCAGGGCCAGTACGGGCATCTGTTCGCGCTTTCGGTCTGCGTGGTGGTGTTCGGCCTGACCCTCTTGATCCTGACTTTCGCCGGCTTCCTCAGCCGTCTGATGGGGCGGGTGGGCACACTGGCCGTGGCCCGGGTGATGCAGATCTTCATCATCGCCATCGGGGTGCATTTCATGTTCAGCGGGTTCAAGGGAGCGTTCCCCGGGCTGTTCGCCTGAACCCGGCCGCATTTCTTTTTCTTTGATTCAAATCCTTCTTCAGGGAAATTTGCGGTTCCTGAAAGCAGTTTTCTGCTTTCGTTTCGGCGAAAGCAGCAAAGCCAGCGGGGGCCGCGAACTCGTCCCTGCCGCGTCTCTCCTTCTGGCTCAAATGTCCAAGGAGCGATGATTCCGCTCCGGCGGTGCAGCGGCGGCGCTGCCGCGAATCGCCGCCACACCGCGGAGGATTTTCAATCCCGCCCGTTTTACGCGCATCGGCACGCTGCCCATGGTGCAGGCTCAAACATGCGCGGCCCCCAAAAACAAAACAGCGGCCTGGCGGCCGCTTGAGGTTGTAGGTCCTCGCGTTTATCCATTCTCGAACCAAAGTTCCGTTCGGGCTAATCCTTCTCCAGCGTAGCTTTCAATTCGAGCAGCACCTGGGCGTTATCGGGATGCTCGCTGTCGTAGCGCACGGCCACGCATAGAGTTCCAGACTGGCAGCGCCCGGCCCAGGCCGGGGCGTGCGGGCATCGCTCCAGGGAGCGATGCAGGTCATCCACCGCGCCCAGCTCCAGGGTGCGGCAGCCGGATTCCCCGCGGCAGAGGACCGCGTAAACCCCGGGCTCGGGCAGGACATAGCGCAGGCCGCCGGGGGAGTAGTCCCAGGGGCCCTCGAACCAGAACCGTCCCACGCGCGTGCGCACGAGTCCTCCCGATTCGAAGCGGTCAATGAAAAAGGGGCACGCTGCAGCTCTGTGCCCCTTCGGTCTTAATCTCTGTTTTCCGCAGTCCCCGGAGCCGAATCTTATTTGGCTGCGGTCTTCTCGCGCAGTGCTTTCTGCAGCTCGACAAAGGCCTGCTGGAAAGCACTCTCGGCCGACTGCTGGATCACTTTTCTGGCGCTGTCGAGCTGCCGGAACTGCTGGTCCGGGCCATCCGCATGCCCGGTGAACCCCTGGTCGAGGACGATCTTGCCCGAGTGGACGACCTTGCACCAGATCTGCAGGTCGGCCCCCAGGTTCTCGGTGATGCGGAAATGGTCGGTGCGCAGGTCGATCCGCCAGGGCAGACTGGTGGTTTCACTCGGCCCGAGCATCAGCACCTGTGAGAAAAAGAGCTGGAACGATTCCTGGGTGCAGCGGATGAGCGACGGCCCCAGCTCGACATCGAAACTTCCCAGGCCGGAGATGGTCTGGCTGTAGACCTGTTTCTGCTGCAGTGACGGGATGTAGACCGCGGCCTGGTCGGCCAGGCTGGTCGGAGCGACCGCCAGGTTGACCGTGGGGTTGAGGCTGACCCGTCCGACCGAGGAACAGCCGCCGGCCAGCAGGAGCAGGGTGGATGAGACAGTGGCTGCCAGAAAAAGACTGCGGACCATTCTCGTCATGGAGGCCTCCGTTCGGACCGGACGAATTTTGGACTGGTGAGAATGGGTAACCGGGATGGTTTCCTGGCGGAAGTCTAACACATGGCTGTCCGCCGCGCAAGAAAAAGGGGCCGCCCGGAAGACTGCCCGGCGGCCCCTGTGCTTTTCAGAGTGGGGGTACGGCTCAGATGTCGTAGTCCATCAGCAGGAGCAGGGCCTCGATGTAGTAGTAGTCGCCCCAGACCGTGGAGGTGGAGCCGGCATCGGCGTAATCGCGGTTGAACACGCCGCCGCCCAGCACGCCCGAACCTTTCCTGAAATACTTGGTGCTGAGGGTTTCGATTATCTTCTCGCCGGCTTTCTGGTAGCGCGCCCGGTCATCCTTGTTGGGGCTGAGGCGGGCCAGCTTGAGCATGCCGGCAGCGGCCACCGCGGCGGCGGAAGCGTCTTTCATCCCGGCGTCATTACCCGTGGCGTCGAAATCCCAGGGCGGGATGCCGTCCTCGGCGCAGTGCTCCAGGAAATAGTTGGCCGCGCGCTGGGCCGTGTCGAGGAACATGGTCTTGCCCTGGTGACGGTAGATCGAGGTGAAGCCGTAGATCGCCCAGGCCTGGCCCAGGGACCAGCAGCTGCTGGCGCTGATCCCGCGCGGCGAATAACGCGGGTCGGCCAGCTCGGGGGTGCGCTCGCCCCAGGTGTTGCCGGTGCGGGGGTTGAAATCGGCCATGTTCAGCACCCGGCCGTCCGGACCGACCAGGCGGCTGAGGGTGAAGAAGGCGTGGTTGTTGGCCGCGATCTCGTACTCGGTGGTTCCGGTGGCCTCTTTGACCCAGTAGAGCAGCTCCAGGTCCATGATGCTCTCGATGGACAGGCGCCGCCCGAGCACGGTGTCGCCCGCCGCGCCGAAGGCAGGGAAGAACCCGGCCGGGTTGAACCGTCCCATCAGCACGCGGGCGGCCTCGATCGCCTCGTCACGGTAGGAACGGTTGCCGGTGAGCTGATAGCCCACGACATAGGTCGGGTAGTAGACCTGTCCCAGGCCGAAAGTGTGGAAATTGTCCCGCAGCCCGTTCAACCCGGGCAGCCACTGGCGCGCCAGGTCCTTGTAATGCGGGTCGGGGGAAACCTGGGACAGCAGCCAGAGCATGCCGGGGTAGTAACCCTTGGCCCAGTCTCCCATGTCGCTCTCCAACCACTGCCCCTCCCGTCCGTACACCGGAAATCCGCCGTTGAGCATCCCGAAGGCTTTGTCAGCCTGCGACCCGGCGTACAGCACCACGTCCATGTAGCGGACCCCGGTGGCTTTCTCCATCGGAGTTGCCTTGTTGAACAGGCTGCAACCGCTGAGCAGCAGAGACCCGGCCAGAGAAAACACGAGGAGGATCTGGACCGGGATCCGGAGAGGAGATAGACGTTTGTCCACGTTTTGCCCCTTTGGATAATTTATTGGCATCGGCCACGGCTACGGGATCAGAGAGTGAAACTTACCTGGAATGTGGCGCCTCGTCCAGGTTTGCTGTGTATGGCGATTTTTCCTCCATGCGCTTTGATCTGCTCGAGGGCCAGGGTCAGGCCGAGGCCACGGTGTGACTGGTCGGCCAGGCTGAACGCGCTGACACGGGGCAGGTAGATCAGTTCGAAAATAGGGTTATCGTGATCGCTCGTGGCGGAGCGAACCTTTTCGATGGTGTCGGCGGTGGCGGCCTCGGTCATCAGTGCGCTGCGCATGACTTCGAGGCGGTCGATGCCCGGTCCGTTGTCGGCCACGGTCACCATGAGCTGCCTGAACCGCTCGTGGTATTTCGTGTAGAGGCTGACCGTACCCCGGGAGCCGGCGGCGGTGACGGCATTGGCTGTCAACTGGTAGAGCGCCAGATAGAGTCCCTCGGCCTGACCGGACATGTGGGGGACTTCCTCGTCCAGTTTCTCGACAAACACGGTGTGAACCGCGCGCTCATCTCCCGGCGGCATAAACTCGGCCCGGAACGGGCAGACCGCCAGGGCGATGTCCTGCATAAGATTGTTTACATTGAAAAGGCCGCTTTCGTTCCGATTCGTCACATTTTTCTGAAAATGCAGCAGCGAACGGTGTATGTGATCGAACAGGGACAGGGCGACTTTAAGCTGGCTGCGGTAACCGGGCAGGCACAGGATGGCCACCAGACGGTCGGCGCTCTGGCCCAGGTTGAGCGACAGGCGGCTGAGCGCCGCCCCCAGCCGCTTGGGGCGGCTGTCGCCCATCTCGATGATCAACCGGCTGATGCTCTGGAGCCGCTCGAGCACCTCGCGCTCGTAGAGGCCGCTCACCTCGCGCTGCAGCTCGCGGCTGGGGCCGAGGCATTTGCCCTTGACTTTGGCGCGCAAGGTCAACACCCGGTCGACGGCCTCGGAAGCCTGTTGCGAGATGGTGCCGAATGAGGTAAGGTAATCGGTCATGGCTCGAGGTCGCCTTCTGCACCGCAGGCTGCATGGAGCGATGTGCCGGGTGGGCGCCGAACGACCGGATTCAGCGGCCGGCAGACCCTGATCGCCGGGGGGAGAGAAGCGCTGCCCGGAAAACCGCAGGCTGCGTCATCCGCCTCGCGGCCGACCGCCGCCCGCAAAGGCCGCGGCGCCAGGATTGCGAATCCGGCGACAGGCTTTTAGAATAATGGTAAAGATATCTTATCGGCTACAGGCGCGCAAGCAGAATAAAAGTCAGTCCGGGAAGGGATTACGGAACTCATTACCGGATGAAACCTTGTAGCCTCTGGCGTGTATTGATGTTTACGCCCGCGGGCGTGTGCCGATTTATTCCTTATGTTCCGAGTGAAAAAGATCCGGCCCTGGAGATGCCCCCGAATGTCCCAGATGCCAGTCAATGCCAGCCGACTCAACCGTGCCCCGCGCTCCGGCAGACTGTTCCGCACGGTGCTGTTCCTTGCGCTGATATCCCTGCTCCCGGCCTCCAGCAGCCGGGCCCAGTTCGGCAAGAACAAGGTCCAGTACAAGGATTTCCAGTGGCAGGTGCTCTCCACCGAGCACTACGATATCTACTACTACAAGAAAGAACGCCGGATGGTGCTGGACGCGGCGCGCCTGGCCGAGCGGGCCTACACCCGCTACAGCCGCATGCTCAATTTCAACCTGCACCGGCGGGTGCCGCTGATCCTCTACGCCAGCCACAACGATTTCCAGCAAACCAACGTGCTGCCCGAGGACGTTAACGAGGGGCTGGCCGGGGTGAACGAGTTTGTCAAGCGCCGGGTGCTGCTGCCGTTCACCGGCTCGTGGAAGGATTTCGAGCACACGCTGACCCACGAGTTGGCCCACGCGTTCCAGATCGATATCCTCTGGAACGACGCCACGCCGCTGGCCAACCCGTTCTCCTACTCGCCGCCGCTGTGGTTCATCGAGGGCATGGTCGAGGAACTGAGCCTGGATAAGATGACGCCGGATACCGAGATGTGGCTGCGCGACGCCGCACTGAGCGGCTACCTGATGACCCTGGACGAGTTGGACTACATGGCCGACCTGCGCTCCTACCGTTTCGGGCACTCGGTCTGGTATTTCATCTCGCAACGCTACGGCAACAAGAAGATCGGCGAGATACTGCAGAAAACCCCGGTGTTCGGCAACGCGGGCCGGGCGTTCAAGAGCTCGATCGGAGCCGACCTGAAAACCCTGAGCCAGCAGTGGAACGAGGACATCCGCAAGACCTATCTGCCGCAGATAGTCAACTACAAGAAACCCGAGGATTTCTCGCGCCGCCTGACCAAGCACAGCGAGGACGGCGGCAGCTACAACGTGGCCCCGGCGCTCAATTCCACGGGCGAAAAGCTGGCCTACATCTCGAACAAGGACGGCTATATCGATATCTGGGAGGCCAGCGCGATCGACGGCCGCGAGCCGAAAAAGCTGGTCGAGGGCCAGCGCAACCCGGATTTCGAGAACTTCCGTTTCCTCTACACCAGCCTGAACTGGAGCCGGGATGACCGCTACCTGACTTTCGTGGCCAAGAGCGGCCCCGAGGAAGCGATCTACGTGCTGGCCACGTTCAACAAGCGGATCGTGCACCAGTTCAAGTTCGGGCTGGATGGCATCCTGAGCCCGAGCTTCTCGCCCGACGGCAAGAGGATCGTGTTCTGCGGGATCGATGGGGGGCGCTCGAACCTCTACACCGTGGAGGTGGAGAGCGGCAAGCTGGAGCAGTTGACCGACGACCGCTACACCCAGCGCGACCCGGTCTATTCCCCGGACGGCAAGAAAATTGCATTCGTCACCGAGTACGGTCCCGGCACCGACCTGGACCGCCTGATTTTCTCCGACTACCGGATCGGCGTTCTCGACCTGGCCAGCGGCAAGTACGACATCCTGCCCAACAGCTACATGGACAACATCTCGCCCCAGTGGTCGCCGGACGGGAGCAAGATCGCCTACGTGACCGACCGCACGGGCATCCCGAACATTTTCTACCACGATTTCACCGACGGGAAGGAATACCAGGTCACCGATATCCTGACCGGCGTGGCCGGGCCGACCGAGACCAGCCCCTGCCTCACCTGGAGCGCGTCCAGCGGCCGGATGGCCTACAGCGCTTTCTACCAGGCCGGCTGGGACATTTTCGTGCTGAACAGCCCGGAGGGCATGGGCAAGGCCTGGATCCCGGACACGAGCCGCACTTTCGCCTACGAGACGATCCACCTGAACGCCACCCGGGCGCGTATCGCCGAGCTGAAAACCGAACTCGAGCGCGACCAGGCCGCGCGGGACAGTCTGTCGCCACACCCGCCATCCCCGAAAGCCAACGATTCCACCCTGGCCGCTCCGGGCCGTCTTAACGGGGTTAACGGCCACCCGGCGGCGACGCAGGCCGGTAAGATGGAGACCGCGGTCGCCCGGCCGGTGGTTTCCAGGCCCCCGATGCCGGACATGATCGATGTCCACCCGCCGCAGGTGGAGGATTCCGCGGTGCTGGACAGCCTGGCCCGTCAGGGCGCGACCTCGGAGTGGCGGCACGAGTTCCTGATCGGGCTGCGCGACAGCCTGTCCATGCTGGACAGCCTGGCGCGGGTGGACAGCCTGGCCCGGGCGCTCCGTCAGGCGCGCGTCAAGGCCATTTCGGCGCTGGACACGCTGTCGCTTTTCGATCTGGTGCGGCGGGCCGACTCGCTGAACGCCGGCCTCCCCGGCCTGGACAGCGCCCTGGCGCATCTTGACAGCACGGTGGCCTCCTCGGTCACCGGCGCCGGCGGCGCCCAGCCGCTCGACTCGCTCGACCTTAGCCTTCTGCGGGCCGACTCCCTGGCGCGCGAGAAGCAGATGCCGCCGATCAGTTTTGATTTCGACGTGCCCAAGGACAAGATACCGCTGCCCGACACCTCGACTTTCAAGAACAGGAGATACAAGGCTAAGTTCACCACCGACTACGTGACCGGCTACGGCTCGTACATGGGCAACGTGGGCGCCACCGGTGGGGTGATGGTCTCGATCAGCGACGTGCTGTCGAACCACAACCTGATGATCGGGGCCAACCTGTACGGCAAGATCCAGGACAGCGACCTCCTGTTCCAGTACACCTACCTGAAGCCGCGGACAAATATCGGGTTCTATGTCACCCAGTTCCGGGACGTGTACTACCTGTCGACCATATCCTCGTACGGCGGGGACTATTTCGCCAACATCTGGCGTGGGGTCGGGCTGGTGTTCAGCCGCCCGTTCGACCGTTTCCGCCGCCTGGAGTGGGCGCTCAACGCCTACACGATCAGCTCGAAGACTTTCGGGGTGGATTTCTACCTCGACCCGTTCAGCTACTACGGCTATGGGACCAAGGAGCGCGACCTGACCAAGTTCGGGACGAGCTATTTCGCGGGGCCGGAGGTGGCGCTGGTCTACGACAACACGGCTTTCGGCTACACCGGGCCGGTGGACGGCGGGCGCTACCGTCTGGGCATGCGCCAGTTCTTCGGTGAAATCAGTTTTACCGAGGTGCTGGCCGACTGGCGCAAGTACATGCTGTTCTGGCAGCGAGTGACTATCGCCAGCCGGGTGATCGCCGGCACGCGGCGGGGCAGCGACCCGCAGACTTTCTACATCGGCGGTCCGTACACGTTCCGCGGGGCGGGTTACGGTGACATGCGCGGCAACAATCTACTGCTGGGTAATTTCGAGCTGCGTTTTCCGCTGATCGAGCACCTGGTGCTGGGCTGGCCGCTGCCGATCTATCTGCGCGGGATCGGAGGGGTGCTTTTCTTCGACGTGGGCAGCGCGTGGTACAACACCGAAGCGTTCCAGCCGTTCACCACGACCAACACCAAGCTGTTCAAGCTGAAGAACGCCCAGGCGGCCTACGGTTTCGGCACGCGGATGAACCTGGGGTATTTCATCATCAAGTTCGATTTCGCCAAGGCACTGGACCATTACGAGAGCGCCTACTACTACTACAAGAACCAGATTTACAAGAGCGACGAGCTGATCAAGGGCCGTCACCGGAATTATTTCTCGATCGGCTCCGATTTCTGAGCCTTGCGCCGCGCCGTGCCGAAAATCAGGCCAGAAATTGCTTGCGTCAGGCGCGCTGCAAAATTAGTTTGGGAAAAATTGCATAAACGGGTTCCAGACCGGATGAATGATAACCTGTTGGAGGTGCGAGATGCGTTCTATGGCGGCATTGTTTCTCGGTATGGCTCTGGTGGCGGCGCCTGCGGTCCAGTTGACCGCGCAGGACAAGGCCGGGCTTCTGAAGGAAGAGCAGGACTCGAACAAGGACGGCAAGCCCGACACCTGGACCTACTCGAACAACGCCGGCAAGATCGAGCTGATCGAGGCGGACACCAACGGCGACGGGAAGATCGACAAGACCCGCTATTTCACCAAAGAGGGCATCGCGGTCAAAACCGAGACGGATACGGATTTCGACGGCACGATCGATGAATTCACTTATTTCAACGAGAAGGGTGAAAAAGTCCGGGTCGAGAAGGACACCAAGAAGAACGGCAAGATAGACCAGTGGCAGTATTACAATCCCGCCACAGGCAAGCTGGAAAAGGTGGAGCTTTCCACCAAGGGGGCAGACAAGCCCGACCAGGTGGTGTTCTATACGGCTGACGGTGCCAAGGAGCGGATGGAAGTCGACACCAACGGCGACGGTATCACGGACCAGTGGGTCGAGTACTATCCCAACGGCAAGAAGAAAGAGATCGCCTACGACAACAAGGGCAAGGACGGCAAGCCGGACGTGTGGCAGAAGTACAACGAGGACGGCAGCAAGGGTCAGGCCGGATTCGACACCGACGGCGACAACAAGCCCGATGTCTGGCAGTAAGACCAGGGCCTTCAGGCCCGGCCAATGAAGCGGCCGGGCGGGATGAACCGGTTCGAAACCGGCTCCGCAGTATCCGGGGGGCCGGTTTCTTTTTGCCTGAAACCCTCTTGCCGACCCGAGCCTTCCCATGACAGAGCCTTTCAGCAGTCAGGACACGCGCAAGGGCCGCGCGGCCGAGCTTTTCTCCAGCCGCTGGGGCATGCTGATGACCGCCCTGGGGATCGCCGTGGGCACGGGCAATATCTGGCGTTTCCCGCGCGTGGCCGCGGCTAACGGCGGAGGGGTGTTCATCCTGGCCTGGACGCTGTTCCTGTTCCTCTGGTCGATCCCGCTGCTGGTGACCGAGAGCGCCCTGGGACGGGCCTCGCGCCGGGGCTCGCTGGGCTCGTTCATGTTCCTGCGCGGTGAGCGTGGGGCCTGGATGGGTGGGTTTGTGGCCCTGATCACCGGCGGGATCATGTTCTACTACTCGGTGGTCACGGGCTGGTGCCTGCGCTACCTGGTGGGTGCGCTGAGCGGCGCGGTGAACGGCGCCACCGGGCCGGAGTTCTGGCATGCATTCGCCGGGAGCTGGCAGGCGCTGGCCTACCACGCCGCGGCGGCGGTGCTGGCCGCCCTGGTTGTGGGCGCGGGGGTGCGGCTGGGGATCGAGGGCTCGGCCAAGGTGATGATCCCGGTGCTGGCGCTGATCCTGATCTACGCCGCGGTGCGCGCGCTCTGCCTTCCCGGGGCCATGGCGGGCGTGAAATACCTGTTCCAGTTCAACGCCGCGGACCTGTTCAGCCCACGGGTCTACCTGGAGGCGCTCTCCCAGAGCGCCTGGAGCACAGGGGCGGGCTGGGGCCTTCTGCTGACCTACTCGGTCTACAGCCGTCCGAAAGAAAAGATTGTCCAGAACGGCCTGATCATGGGCCTGGGCGACAACACGGCCAGCTTACTTGCCGCCCTGGCCGTGATCCCCACGGTATTCGCCCTTCTGCCCGCCGAGCAGGCCGCGGCGGTGGTCAAGCTGCCGGGCGAGAACAGCACGGGCCTGACTTTCATCTCGATCCCGCGCCTTCTTGGGGCCGGGCCGGGTGGCCGGGTGATGCTGCCGCTGTTTTTTCTCGCATTGTTTTTCGCGGCCATGTCCAGCTTTATCTCCATGCTTGAAATGTGGGTCAAGAACCTGATCGACCTGGGGCTGCGGCGCGGGAAAGCTGTTGTGATCGTGACCGTGCTCACCCTGCTGGGCGGGGCGCCCAGCGCGCTGTCGGGAAAGTTTTTCGACAACCAGGACTGGGTCTGGGGCCTGGGGTTGCTGGTGAGCGGCCTTCTGTTCAGCCTGGGGGTGAGCCGCTACGGGACGGGTCGGTTCGTGGGCGAGGTGGTGAACCGTGAGGACACGCCGGACATGAAACCCGGCCGCGGGTTCGCTTTCACCCTGCGCTGGCTGATCCCGCTCCAGTTCGCGGTGTTGTTGCTGTGGTGGTTCTGGCTCTCCGTGGGATGGGACCGGGCCAACTGGTGGAACCCGCTGGGCGTGGCCACAATCGGCAGTTGCCTGGCCCAGTGGGGCCTGGCCGTGGTGCTGCTGCTGGCATGCGGCCCCTGGCTGGCCCGCCGGGTAAGGGAAAACGACCAAAGTTATTAAAGAGGAATTTTCAATGAAAGAAAAGGATAAAGAAATTATCAAAGGAAGCACGCTTGTTGCGGTTGATGTAATTGTTTCTTCTGTGCCATTTCTTGGTACCGCATGGGGTCTGGCGAAGGTTTTAATCGGTTCAGGAATGCAATTGCGCCACCAGAGAGCTTTGGAATGGGTTGAGATGATTCGGGACAATCCAGCAGTGTTTTCAGAACAAATTTTACAGGATCAACAATTCCAGGATGGATTTGTTTTTGCTCTGGAAAAGTATATAAGAGAAAGGAATGCAGGGAAAAGGGAAAGGATGAAACAAGTATTCTCTGGATTTTGTAAGGCTGAGAATAAAAACGATTTTCAGCTTGAAAAGTTTTTTCAGGTGCTTGCATTGCTAAACGAAAAAGACATATCAGTTCTCGCCAAAGTAGATTTGAATAGCGATGATTTTTGTCAGATTGCAAGTGGAACTGGCGATGAAAATGAATCTGTCTACAGTCTTATGAGTGCCAATATATTTGCGATGGATACCAATGCAAGGTGGGGGCCAACCAAAGAGCCATTTGTGAGAATTACAGAGTTTGGGAAGGAATTTATCCGAGCTTTAACTCAAATAGAGTGAAATTCGAGCACGGCATGCCGTGCCCCTACAGAAAACCAGTTTAATGGGACTTTCAATGTTCACTCCGGACTACACGCACTTGGTCGAGGCGGCCCGCAATCGCCGCCCGGCGCGCCTTCCCCTGTACGAGCACATTATCAACCCGCCGGTGATGGAGCGTATCCTGGGCCTCTCGTTCGCCGGGGAGCTTGAGGGCGACAGCTCCGGCCAGGAGCACTTTTTCGACTGCTACTGCCGTTTTTTCCGCGAGATGACCTACGACACGGTCTCGTTCGAGGCCGGGATCGCCGAGATACTGCCGGGCCACGGCGCGATCTACGGCGGCAGGCCCGGGCCGATCCAGTGCCGGGCCGATTTCGAGCGCTACCCCTGGGCCGAGCTGCCGGAGCTGTTCTGGAAAGCCTACGACAGCCAGTTCCGCGCTCTGGGCAAAGCCCTGCCGGAGGGGATGCTGGCCGTGGGAGGGGCGGGCTACGGCGTGTACGAGCTGAGCGAGGACCTGGTGGGGTTCGAGCAGCTGAGCTACCTCCAGGTGGATGACCCCGAGACTTTCGCCGCGCTGTACCGGGCTATCGGCGATACGATGCTCGCGATCTGGAGCGGGTTCCTCCGCCGCTGGGGCGACCTGTTCGCGGTCTGCCGCATCGGAGACGACCTGGGATTCAAGGGCGGGCTGCTCTCCAGCCCGGATGTCATTCGCCGGCACGTTATCCCGCAGTACAGGCGTCTGATCGGGGCGATACACGACGCGGGCAAGCCGATGCTCTGGCACTCCTGCGGCTGCATATTCGAGGTGATGGAGGACGTGATCGCCGCGGGGATCGACGCTAAGCACTCGAACGAGGACGTGATCGCGCCGTTCGACGAGTGGATCGGGCGCTACAGTAAGCGGATCGGGCTGTTCGGCGGGATCGACATGGACCTTCTGTGCCGCGAGAAGCCCGGGGAGATTACGCGACGGGCGGTGGAGGACGGGCGACGGTTCCGGGCCTCGGCGCGCGGCTGGGCCCTGGGCTCGGGCAACTCGATCCCGGAGTACGTGCCCACGGATGGCTACCTGGCCCTGGTGGAGGCGGCGCGTATCCTGAGGCAGGAGGAGGGGTTATAGCCGCTTACCTCCTTGGGAAAGAGGAGTGAGGCAGTAACGTCCGGTTAGGGAATTGCAGTGAGAAGCCGAAAGACTCTTTTCTGCTTTGGTTTCGGCCAAAGCAGCAAAGCCGCGGGGTCGGGGGGTACAGTCCGAGGACGATAGAAAAACTTTTTGTAGAGGCACGGCGCGCCGTGCCCTTTTTTTGTCGGTATTTCCGCGTCTTTCACGTTACAGCTTGACAGCGGCTTAAGGTCGCGTATCTTAATCCCATCCCTGCGGCGGACGCGCCCGACCTGCTCCAGCGTTGCGCCGGTTGCAGCATTCCATCGGACATAGAATAACCCATCCAGTCAAGTCATTCCAAGAGGCCCTGCCATGAAGCGCAGAAATTTCATCTCCACAGTCGCCGTCTCCTCCGGTGCGCTGCTCGGCGCGGCGCAGTGCAGCCCGCAGAAAGACAAGCAAACCGCTGCCGCGCCGGAACCTGCTGTCAAACCGGATACGCTGGCCGCGGGGTTAAAACTGCAAACCGGGGCGAGCATTCTGGAACCGGCGCGCCAGATACCGGTGATCGCCGAAACGGACGTGCTGGTGGCGGGCGGCGGACCCGCCGGGGTGGCGGCCGCAATCGCCGCCGGGCGCGCCGGGGCCAAGGTTATTCTGGTGGAGCGCTATAATCATTTGGGCGGCCTCTGGACCGGGGGGCTGGTGCTGCCACTGCTCTCCACCCACGGATTGGACAAGAAGGGTGGGTTCAAGCAGGTGATTTTCGGGATCGGCGGCGAGATCAACAGCCGTCTGCGTGAGCTGGGCATGTCGATCGAGGAGGTGAACCCCACGATCGACCCGGAGGCGGGCAAGTACGTGCTGGACGCCATGACACGCGAGGCCGGCGTGCGGGTGCTCTACCACTGCTGGGTCTCCAACGTGGTGTTGGAGAACGGATGGATCAAGGCGGTGATCCTGGAGACCAAGTCCGGGCGGGTGGCGGTTGCGCCCAAGCTGGTGGTGGACGGCACCGGGGACGGGGACGTGCTGAGCCTGGCCGGGGAGAGCTACGAGAACATGAAATACCATATCGGCCTGGTGCACCGTCTGGGCAACATTGACAAGATCGACAAATCGCGGCCGGGGTTCGAAGCGCAGGAGATCGGCCTGCCAACGCCGGTCGAGGGCGTGAACTGGTTCAACATGCACGGGGATGACGACCAGGATGCGCTCGACCTGAACGCCCTGGCCGGGCTGCAGCAGAAATACCGGATCCAGATCTGGGAGAACGTGCAGAAAATCCGCTCCAAGCCCGGCTACGAGAAAGTGTTCCTGCTGGACACGGCCGCGCAGCTTGGCGTGCGCATGTCGCGTATCCTGGACGCCGAGTACCGCCTGACCCTGGAAGACACGATGACCTACAAGAGCTTCGAGGACGTGATCGGGGTGAGCGGCGCCTGGACCAGCCTCATGTACAAGGGCAAGCGGGTTACCATGCGCGAGCGTCCCTGGTGGCAGATACCCTACCGCGCGCTTTTACCGAAGAAGACCGAGAACCTGATCGCCGCGGGGCGCTGTTTCTGTTTCGAGAAAGCCCTGGTCGAGGACACGCGCATTATCGGCACCTGCCTGGTGACCGGGCACGGGGCCGGGGCGGCCGCGGCCGTGGCGGCGCAAAGCGGGGTCTCCGCCCGCGCGGTGGATGTCAAGCAGGTGCAGGCGTTGCTCAGGCAGCAGAACGCCAACCTGGGATGAGGCTCCGCTCCCGACAGACCCGCCTGGTGCTGACCGGGGTGGCCGCGCTTGTATCCCTGCCGCTGGGGCTGGGACGTCTGAGCGGGCTGTACCTCTGGAGCAGCCCGCTGGTCCTGCTGGACGCTGTCATGGCGCGGCAGAGGCTTGGCTGGCTGCACCTGATTGCCGGGGCGGTGCTGCTGATCGCACTGTTCCGTCACCGCTGGTACTGCCGCTGGCTCTGCCCGGCCGGGGCGCTGTGTGACCTTGTATCCAAGGGCCGCCCGCCCGCGAGCCGCCTGGCCGGCCTGCCCCGGATCGGGGGGCTGATCCTGGCCGCGACGGTGGCAGCCGCAATACTGGGCGCGCCGCTGCTGAGCATTATCGACCCGGTCAACCTGTTCACCGCCTTTTTCGATGTTTTCCGCAGACAAACCTCCTGGCTGGTTTTTCTCAAGGCCTCCGGCCTGATACTCGTACTGGCGGCAAGTTGGGCCGTGCCTAATATCTGGTGCGGCAAGGTGTGCCCGCTGGGGAGCCTGCAAGACAGCCTTTCCCGGGTGCGACGGCTTTTCCGCAAAGAGAAAAGCGCAGCGCTGTCATTTTCCAGCGGGCGGCGGGTGCTGCTGGGGGCGCTGCTGGGCGTGGGGGTGAAACTGGGGCTGGGACGGGCCGCCGGAAAGAAAACACCCTCCCTCCTCCGTCCGCCGGGAGCGCTGGAGGAGGAAAAGCTCGAGGGGGTTTGTATCCGCTGCGGCAACTGCGGACGGGCCTGCCCCACGGGGATTGTCACTCCGGCTGTCGATACCGGGAATGTAGCGGGACTCCTGACTCCCGCGGTGGAATTCAACAGCGGCTATTGCCTGCCCGAGTGCGTGGCCTGCGGCAGTGTCTGCCCGACCGGGGCGATAAGGAAATTTTCGGTAGAGGATAAACAGCGACTGGTCATGGGTGTGGCGCGGATTGAGACCGGGCTTTGCCTTCTCACCCGTCACAAGGAATGCGACCAGTGCCTGCGCTACTGTGATTACAAAGCGCTGCGGATCGTACGGGACGCCGGCGGGCTGGACGCGCGGGTGGAGGTGATCGTGGACAAGTGTGTCGGCTGCGGGGCCTGTGTGGTGATCTGTCCGGCTGCGGCGGTGGAGGTGGAGCCGGTTTCGTGACCGAAGACGTGGAGAGGAAAAGACTAAGTTGCAGGGGTACGGCGCGCCGCGCCCTTTTTTTTCGTCGCTCCGGAATCACGGATGGCACGGATAAAAGCGGATATCACAGTGAATTATAAACAATACGGATTGGCGATAAAGCGGCTCGATTTACCTGTAGGGGCGGGTTTTAAACCCGCCCCTACGATCAAACCAAGCTCCGGTTGCAGTTACCCGCGGCAGAGGCTTTCGGCCAGGCGCACCAGCAGGCGCACACCGAAACCCGTGCCGCCCGGACCGGCGTAATCCCGCCGCTTGTCGGTCCAGGCCGGGCCGGCAATGTCCAGGTGTGTCCAGGGCGTGTCCTTGACGAACCTCTGCAGGAACAGCGCCGCGGTGATCGCTCCGCCGTAACGGGTGGCTCCGGTGTTGCGCACATCCGCGTACTCGCTCTTGATGTCATCGGCCAGGTCCTCATCCAGCGGCAGGGCGGTGCATTTCTCGCCGGTGGCGGCGGCGGCCGCGAGGACCGTGTCGCGCCAGGATTCCGGCTGGCCGAACACCCCGGCGGTCTGCACCCCCAGGGCGACCATGCAGGCCCCGGTGAGGGTGGCGAGGTCCACGATCCGGGTGGCGCCGCAGCGGGCCACGGCCCAGCCCAGGGCATCCGCCAGGGTCAGCCTGCCCTCGGCGTCCGTGTTGCCGATCTCGATATTCACCCCACCGAACGAGCGTACTATGTCATCCGGGCGGTAGCTCCGTCCCGAGGGCATATTCTCCACCGCCGAGATCAGGCCGCTGACCTTGAGAGGCAGGCGCAGACGGGCGATGACCGTGAGGGCGCAGATCACCGCCGCCGCGCCGGACATGTCGGCTTTCATCGAGAGCATAGAGTCGCCGGGCTTGAGGTTAAGCCCGCCGCTGTCGAAAGTCACCCCCTTGCCCACCAGGACCAGGTGCTCGGCGCTGTCTGCTGTCTCGGGTGGGGTCCAGCTCAACTGGATGAAACGCGGGCGGTTGTAGCTGCCGCGTCCCACGGCCAGGGAGGCCTGCATGCCCTCGCGCTCCATAGCCGCCTCATCCAGCACGCTGCAACTGAGGCCCGGGATACCCTCGACCAGGGCGGCGGAGCTTTCGGCCAAACGCTCGGGGGTCATCTCCTGGGGTATCTCGTTGATCAGGTCGCGGGCTGTGTGCACCGCCGTGGTGACCAGAAGGGCGCGCTCCACGGCGCTTTGAATCTCCGCGGCTTTGCCGGCTGCCTTGCCCTTGTCGTCTGTTACCAGCAACTCGACATTTTTCGGGCCGGCATAGGGCGGCTTATCGCCGTTTTCACTCTTGTACTTGCCGAAACGGTAGAGGGCCAGGTTCAGCCCCTCTACCAGGGCCGCGGCCTCGCGCGCTGGTTCGAACGCCTCGCCCGGGACGGCCTGGCAAACCATCAGGACCGAAGCCGCCCGGACCCGCCGCAACTGCTCCGCGGCCCGTCCGGCCATGCGCCGTCGCCGCTCGGCGCCAACCCGGGCGGCCTCGCCCAGGCCCAGCAGCACCACCCGCTGCACCGCAACCTTCCCCAGGGTGTTCAGGACCAGGGCCTGGCCGCTCTTGGCCTGGAAATCCTCCTGGGCCGCGGCGCGGGCCAGGGCGCCGTCCAGACTGCGGTCCAGGGCGGCGAACAGTTGATTCTCGGCCAAAGCCCCCTCGGCCAGCGGCAGGAGGAGGACCTCCCGCCCGGATTCAAGGTCGAGCTTGCGGCTCAGGGATATTTCCATTATCACGCTCCTCAACAAAGTCGGTTTCAAATAAAGCGCGCCCCCCGCGAACCAGTCAGACTCCGGGAGGCGCGCATGGTTACGCACCGGCATTTATGGGCGCGGCCGGACCGCTCAGGGGAAGCGGCTGATGATCTCGCGTTTCTTGCGGGCGACAGATTCAGACTGCTCTTTTTTACGCTCCGCCGATTCAAGGAAAGCGGCCTTCTCCTTGTCGTAGAAAATGTCGGCGGCGCTGTCCTGGTAGAACTTGGCGATGTCCTTGAAGATCTGGATGGAGGCGCCGAGGGCCTGGATCGGGTTGTAGAAGCCCTCGAGCAACTCGACTGTCCGGCTGGAGGTGAAAAACTTGTCCACCCGGGCGCCGTGCACGCCTTTGACATACTCATCCAGCGAGAGGCTCTGGATGCTTTCATCTGTCCCGGCCTCGCTCTCCAGGGGCTGTAGCAGGAGTTCGAAACGGGAGACATCCTCGTTCAGTTCAGCCTGCACGCCCTGCAGGAACGGGGTCAGGTGGCTGGTTTCACCGGCTTTCTGGATGAATTTTTCGAAGAAGGCGAGTGAGTCTTTTTCGATTTTTATCGCGAGCTTGATAAGTTTGATGTCCTGACTGCGGTTGTCGCTCATGGGGCAGATACCTCACCGTTAAAAGTCCTGAAAACCGACTTGCATATCGCTCGATCCGCCAGCATGCCGAAAAACAGCGCCGGAAGTCCCGGAGTTGAATGAGTGAAAAATATTTCTGACAAGGGACTTGGATTGAAAATATTTTTACCAGCGCCGGTTGTCAACTTTTTCCACCGCTCGCGGGTTGCGGCTTTTTCAGGCCAGGGAACGCCGTCGCCGCAGAATCCACTCGGCAGACAGAAGGGCGATCAGGACAAAGTAGAGCCAGCTCTCCCCGGCCAGGGAAAGGCTGTGGCGGACACGCCGCCGGGTGAGGTTGTCGCCGATGCGGCCGGAAAACGCGCGGCTGTCGGTCAAGCCTCCGCCGGTGGCGCGCGCCAATGCGGCCGGGAGCGTGGTGTCGGGCTGCACCACGGCCAGCTCGGGGGAATAGCTCTCCACTGCGAACAGGCCGCCGTAGTCGCGCGCCTCAGCGGCGGGATTCTCGGCAGTGACCCGCCAGCGGTAGACCCCGGGAGTGAGCGCTCCGAGCACGACCCGCCGGGCCTGACCGGGGTCGGGGGACGAAGAGATGAGAGACGGCAGGCTGTCCGGGACCTCGCCGGGGCCCTCCGGCTCGCGCACCAGACTCAGGCGCAGGGTCAGGCTGTCCGAGGCATCCGCGCCGGGCGCGCTGAACGCGACCGCCTCCCCCCACTGGAATACGTTTCGCTCCGGCCGCAGAGTGCCGCCCTCGCTACGCCGCCCGCTGATCAGCCAGCCGGCCAGGGTTTCCCAAAGACGCTCGTAGCGGGCGATGTCCTGGCCGGGGCTTTCCTGGCTCAGCATGTGCCAGCGCCAGAGCCCGGTCCCCAGGACCGTGGCCGAGCGGACCCCGTCGTGATCGCGCACCACAATCAGCGGAGCACCGTGCGGGTCGGCGGCCAGGCCCGAGGCCGCGCCGCTCAGCGCGGCCAGAGGCACGACGTCCGGGGCCAGCCCGGGGAGGCGCATCACGCTTTCCACCGGAGGCAGTTCCTCATCCCCGGCCTGGACTGCCAGGCCGAAACGGTTGTCCGGGAGAAGGCGGCAGGGAATGTCGCGGGCCGGCTGCGGAACGAGCGGCGCAGGAACGGAAGCAAAATGCAGGCAGGCGGCGAGTCCGGCGGGTAGAGCCGATGGATCGAGGCGCACACTGGGCCAGAGCACCGGGGCCAAGCTGCCGCGCGCGGCGCGGGCGGCCACACGCTCGAGGAAAGAGCGGTCCAGGCGCGCCAGGTCGCCGTGCAGGAGCACCAGCTCGATGTTTTCCAGTTCCTTGTCATCCGGCAGGCGCCCGGCCGAGAAACGGCCCTCCCGGTCCTGGCTGCGCACGGAGTGCAACTCGCCGCCCAGGAGCACCAGGGCCGAGACCGCCCAGTCCTGGTTGAGGCTGAGGGCGCGGTGCAGGAATGTGAAATCCCAGTCCGCGGCGTCGGTCACGAGCAGGAGCGGGTGACGGCCGCGGGCCACCTCGAGGATCAGCAGGCGCTCGTTGTTGCGCTCTGTCCACTCGCCGGGCAGCGGGCGCAGCACGGCGCGCAGGACATGCTCGCCCTCGGGCAGCGGCGGCAGCTTGACCTGTCCCCCGATGAACCGTCCGCTGAGGCTCCCTGCATCCAGCCGCAGCGAGGCCACCGGACTGCCGTCCACCTGGAAATCGACCACCGGGGCCGCGCCGGAGGGCAGGCTGTGGGCGCCCGGCGGAAGATTGACCGCCACGGAAAGCTCCAGCTCGACCGGCTCGTTGTCATAGGCCGGACGGCTCTGGCTCAGGGCGGCCAGGGCCAGGTCGGGCGCGGAGGGTGTCCGCCCGACAATAACGCTTTCCAGCGGGGGAAGGGCAGCGGCCAGGGCCGTGGGGTCCTCGCCGCTGTTCACCGCGCCATCACTGAGCACATAGATGCGGTCCCAGGCGGGGGCCCCTGGGGCGATGACCTGCCGCAGGGCCGCGGCCAGGTCGGTGCGGCCGGAGGGAGTGGACCCCAGGCTGTCCGTCCGGGTGAGTGGGGCCAGACGGTCGCCGAAGGTGTAAAGCGCGCTCAGGCTGTCGGAGTGCAGGCCGCCCAGGAGCGACAGGGCCAGCTCGACGCGGCTGGAGCTGTCCGGTCCTCCCGCGGCCGAGGCGGGCAGGCGCATGGAGGCCGAGTTGTCCAGGAGCACGGCCACCCGCTCGCGGCGCCGGGTTTCGACCGACCAGGTAAGCACGGGCTGGAAAATGAGCCAGGCCGCCACAGTGAACACAGCCAGCCGCAGGCAGATCAGGAGCGCGCGATAGGGCGCGCCCACCGGGGGCCAGGTGCGGCGGTAGCTCCAGAGGACAAGCGCGGCCAGGGCGGCAATCAGCAGCCAGAGCCAGAGACTGTGCCCGCTTTCCAGGCTTATGCCGAAACGGTCGGACAAAGGCGGCGACTCCAAGACAGAGAGTTGAGTTTCATTCGAGCCGCAGGCCGAGGGCGCGCATGGCCTCGCCCACGGTGCGGAACGACCCGGTGACCAGAACAGGCTCCGGGTGGTCCAGGGCGCTTTCCAGGGCGCGCGGTACGTCTTCAGCGACCTGGAAAGCAACGCCGATGCCGCGTCGCTCCAGCGCGCGTGCCATGGCCTGGGGCTCGGCGGCGCCGGAACGGTTATCCGAGCCGCCGAAATCGGGAACGGTCAGGACAAAGCGCGCGGCAAGCGGGGCCAGGGCGGCGAGGAACGAAGCATAATCCTTGTCCGCGGCCAGCCCGGCGACCACAATCGCCCGCCGGGCGCCGTAGACACGCCGCCAGACCGTGGCCAACTTGCGCGCCGCATCAGGGTTGTGGGCCACATCCAGCACCAGCTCGCCGCCATCCGGCAGGCTCACCCGCTGGAACCGTCCCGGCCAGACCAGTCCCGCCAGGGCCGCGGTTGCGGCCTCCGCGCGCGGGGCGACCCCCAGGCGTTCCAGCAGCATCTCGGCGGCGCGCAGGCCCAGGGCGAGGTTCCGCGCCTGATGCGCCCCGTAGAGCGGCACTACGACCCGCTCCAGGCTCAGACTTACCGAGCGGTAGTTGAACCGGGTGCCGCTCGGCCCGACACTCACCGCGCCCAGGCGGATTTCGCTTTCCAGGGGCAGGAACGGGCTGCCGGAGGCGCGGCAGGACTCCTCGATCACAGCGCGAGGCACGCGGGCGGTCACTCCGCAAAGCAGAGGCACGCCGGGCTTGGCGATCCCGGCTTTCTCCCCGGCGATCCGGGCCAGGCCGCGCCCGAGCCAGGCCTCATGCTCGCGGCCGATGGAGGTGATCACGCTGACCGCGGGAGTCAGCGCGTTGGTGGCGTCCCAGCGCCCGCCCAGGCCCACCTCCACCGCCGCCGCCACCACCTCCCGCCGGGCGAACCAGTCGAAAGCCAGGGCGGTCACGGTCTCGAAGAAAGTTATCCGCTCGCGCAGCACTCGCTCAAGATTCGCCTCGACCCAGTCGCGGACAAAGCTTTCGGGCACGGCCCCAAGGCTGTCGCGCACGCGCTCACGCAGGTCACACAGGTGCGGGCTGGTGTAAAGCCCGGCGTTGAGCCCGTGCGCGCGAAGCACGGCGTGTATCGCGGCGGCGCAGGCGCCCTTGCCGTTGGTGCCGGCCACGTGGGCGGCCGGGAAATTTTTCTCCGGGCGGCCCAGGGCCTCGAGCAGTGAGTTTATTTTTTCCAGCCCGAGCTTGATCCCGAAACGCTGGAGGCCGTAGAGCGCCTCGACTGCGGCGGGGTAGTCGGGGACAGAGTCAATTTTCAAAATGACGCCTCAAAAGACAACCCCTTTCAGAAGGGGGAATCGGTTCGCAGCCTGTCAGAGCCTGGCTCCACGAAGTTTGAGCGGAGCATGCTATTGGGATTAAATCCTCCCGCCCCCCCTTGTAAAAGTGGGGGACCAGCCGACAGGCTTGCAGCGCTGACCCCAACCGTGACACACCCCGCCCGCTGAC
>JAJFUG010000098.1 GCA_021372515.1 bacterium | reverse complement strand
GAGATGTAGATGTCATCCGCCTCACGAAGGATATCCAATCGCTTGCGGGTAATCTCGCCCAGCACGCGCACGGCCAGCCCCGGGCCGGGGAACGGGTGACGGCCGGTCAGCTCGTGCGACAGCCCCAGCTCGCGTCCCACCTCCCGGACCTCGTCCTTGAACAGCTCCCGCAGCGGCTCGACCAGCTTAAGGTTCATCTTTTCCGGCAGCCCACCCACATTGTGGTGGCTCTTGATCGTGGCCGAGGGGCCCTTGACCGAGACCGACTCGATCACATCCGGGTAGAGCGTGCCCTGCACCAGGAACCGGGCGTTCCCCACTTTGCGGGCCTCGTCCTCGAACACCCGGATAAATGTCTCGCCGATGATCTTACGTTTTTTCTCCGGGTCGGTCACCCCGGCCAGGCCGCTCAGGAAACGCTCGGAGGCATCCACGCAGACCAGGTTGATGTGGAAATGGCGGCGGAAAGTCTCCTCCACCTGGGCGAACTCGTTCTTGCGCAACAGGCCGTTGTCCACGAAGATGCAGGTGAGTTGCTCGCCGACCGCCCGGTGCACCAGCACCGCGGCCACTGCGGAGTCGACCCCGCCGCTCAGGCCGCAGATCACTTTCCCGTCGCCCACCTGCTCGCGGATACGCCCGACCGCCTCCTCGATGAAATAGCCCGCGGTCCAGTCCGGGGTCAGTCCCGCCACGCGGAACAGGAAATTGGCTATAATCCGCCCGCCCTGCTCGGTGTGGGCGACCTCCGGGTGGAACTGCACCCCGTAGATTTTGCGCGCCGGGTCGCCCATGGCGGCCGTGGGGCAGTTGTCCGTGGAGGCCAGACGGTGGTAGCTGCGGGGAAAATCGCTCAGGTAGTCGCCGTGGCTCATCCAGACCGTAAGCTCGCCCGCCGATTCGAAACCGGCGAACAGGTCGGAGTAGTCATCTATCCGCAGCCCGGCGCGGCCGTACTCGCGTTTCTCGGCGCGCTGGACCTTGGCGTTCTCGTAGAAGGCCAGCAGTTGCATACCGTAGCAGATACCCAGCACGGGCAGACCCAGCTCCAGTATTTCGCGGTCGCAGCGCGGCGCGCCCTCGCCGTAGATACTGGAGGGCCCGCCCGAGAGGATGATCGCCGCTGGGGCCAGCTCACGCAGCCGCGCCGCGCTCACCGTGAAGGGCAGTATCTCGCAGTAGACATGCTGCTCGCGCACGCTGCGCGCGATGAGCTGGCTGTACTGTGCGCCGAAATCGAGGATCACCACCATCTGTTTCTTTTTCATCGCTCTGTCTGCCTTCCACTGTCAATATCCTAATGATTTCAACGAGTATTTTTGTCTCGGTCGCCGCCTGTCAGGCTCGAACCGGCCTGCCTTCAGGCCGTCTGCCACAAACCCTTCAGAATGAGAAGATACTACAATTTCCTGAGCAATGCCAGCAGATCGAAAACATCCACCCGGCCGTCATCGTTCAGGTCGTAGAGCGTATCATCCGCCCCCGCGGCGGGTCCGCGGCCCAGGCGGCGCAACAGGGCCAGAAGGTCGAAAACATCCACCCGCCCCGAGCTGTCAAGGTCGTAGTAGCGCGTGAAAGAGCGGTTGACAGTAAGCGGCCAGGCCGCCACCCGCTTGTCCCCGGCGTAGAGCGCCACGCTCAGCGCGGCCCGGTCCAGCTTGCCACTGAAAGCTCCGGCGAGGCTCTCCGGCTCCACCCGGACCAGGCTGTCCAGGGGCAGGTCGGGCAGGGCCAGGGCCTTCGAACTCAGGCTTAGCCGCGTCTCTGCGCTTTCCAGGCGCACCGTGAGCGGGCCGGGGTTGCTGGGGTATCCGCGGTTGGTCAGGCGGAACCCCACCCCGAAACGCGCGGAATCGGCCCCGGAGTAGACCACGCGCAAGCTGTCCAGGCGCGGGGCGAACCCGGCCAGACGGGCCAGACTGTAGCAGAACGGCAGGTTCTGGTCGCAGAGGTACTCGGTCCGGCTGACCGGCGGCCAGAAATCATCACCCGTTGTTCCGATCTCCAGGCTCCAGGCCATGATCCGGCTGTGTGCGCTGTCGCCGTACTCCCAGTCGGTCAGCTCGCCGTTGACCCGGTAGCCCAGAGTGCCGACAGCCGTGCCATAGACATACCGGTTCTCGGCGGTCAGCTCGCGTCCCAGGCGGGCGTAGAGCAGCGAGTCCGGGGTCCGGGCGTCCACGTA
>JAJFUG010000097.1 GCA_021372515.1 bacterium | reverse complement strand
TCATGCGAAGCTCCGTACTTTTTTGATTGATTCCCATGTGGGAGAGACCTTTTCCAAATCACCTCATTCGTAAAGTTTCCAGGCCCGAACACTGCGTCCATGAGCATCTTTAGGTAGTGGCTCGCGGTCGGGTCACAGTGGAGGTAGATGCTCCCGGTCGGCTTGAGCACCCGGCGCAGCTCGACCAGCCGCGGCGCCATCATGACCAGGTAGGCCAGCAGGTCGCAGGGCCCCAGAAATGTGCGGAATGCTTGCAGGGCGTCGGCCACCTTCCCGCCCTTGGTCACCAACTCGGCAAAGACAGCCTCGTCCTCCTGGTCCCAGGTCCAGGTGTCCTCGAAGGCGCGGATCTGCGAGGCGGCCCGGCTGCCGTCCTGCTCGGCGAACAGCACGTTGTAGGAGGCGTTGGAGTTGAACGGAGGGTCGAGGTAGACCAGGTCCACGCTCTCGCCCGGCACGTGCTGGCGCAGGATGTTGAGGTTGTCGCCGTAGTAGAGAATGTTTTCCGGCATTTGGCGCTCCTTAAGGAGCTTGTCCTGCATATGGCTTTCTGTAGGGGCGGCCCCCTGTGGCCGCCCGGATTGGACGGGGCAGGCACGGGGGCCTGCCCCTACAGGCAAGACGCCTTCCGCCTCAGTCGAACATAAGCCTTAGCAGCCCGCCCGCGAAATAGACGACCATTCCGCAGAGGGCCAGCATCCCGGCGTGGACATAGCCCACGGACCCCGAGAACACACCGGCCAGGAACAGCGCCAGCCCGAGGAAGAACACTGCCATGAAGAACCGTCCGCCGCCGGAGACCGGGAACAGGTGGAACGGCTTGCCGTCGCCTTCGACGTCATGCTGGCGGGCGCGCCAGACCGTATCGACCTTGTCCTTGGGGGGGGCCGGGAATAACAGCGAGGCCAGGGGCGCCACAACCAGCACCGAGGCCGTGCTGAGGAACGTGGAGAAGAAGAAAGCGTCCACGCCACGGTAATAGGCGGACAGCGAGCCCACTATTATCCCCACGATATAGCCGATCAGCATGCCCTGCCAGTTGCCCCGTTTCCAGAGCAGGCCGAACACGATGGTGATAACGAAGAACGGCATGTCGAAAATACCCACCACGGTCAGGTAGGCGGCCACCACGTTCTCGCCGATCAGCGGGATCAGGAAGGCGAAGCCGATCCCCATCAGCCCGGCCAGCACGATCATCGTCCGCACGATGATCAGGGTCTGGCGCTGCGAGGCTTCCCGGTTGAACAGACTCTTGTAGACATCGTTGCAGAAAACGCTGGCCGCTCCGGTCAGGTTGGTGCTGACCGTACTCATCTGGTTGGAGAGCAGGCCGCAGGCCACCAGGACGATCAGGGCCGGTCCAAGCGAAGTGCTGATCAGGGTGGGGAAAGCCTTGTCCATGTTGGTCAGCCCCGGGAGCAGCACCGAGCTGACCAGGCCGGGCAGGATCCAGAGCAGGGCGAACGGCGTGGTGATGATCCCGGCCAGCACCAGGCCGCGGGCCGCGCTGCGGGCGTCCTTGGAGCTGAGCGACATCTGCAGCAGCCCCGCGTCCGTGCTCGCCCACTGGATGCCCAGGATCCAGATCGCCAGGATGAACTTCCAGTTGTACAGGCCGGTCTGCGGCACCAGGTTCATCCGGCCCTCGGCCAGGTGCGACATCAGGCCCGGCCACCAGCCCACCTTGGCCATGACTATCGGCAGGATTATCAGCGCCCCGCCCAGCATCAGGATGAACTGGATCGAGTCGATGATCGTCACGGCCCACATCCCGCCCATGAAAGTGAAGACTATGGCGATGCCGGCGAAAAGGAAGAGCCAGAAAGTCTGCGAGGAGGTGATTTCAAAGCCCGGCACGTAGGCGATGGTGCTGAAAGCGACCGTGGCGGCCACCAGCACGACCCCCAGCCAGAAAGTGAGGCGGATCACCCAGATGAAGCCGATAAGGATCCGGATCACCCGGCTGTAGCGCATTTCCAGGAATTCGGGGACGGTTTTGATCTTGAGCCGTCTCAGGATGGGAATGATCAGCAGGCCGGCGAACACCAGACCCATGTTGCCGGTCCAGCTCTGCCAGATGATCGAGATGCCGTGCATATAGGCGGTGCCGCTCTGTCCGATGAAACTGAACAGGTTTACGTTCGCCGCGGTCAGGGCGGAGGCCAGGATGAACGGGGTCAGGTGACGGCCCGCGACCATGAAATCGTCCCCCGTGTCGATCCAGCGCGAGAGCAGCCCCCCGATGAGGATCTTTGACAGGAGGAAGGCGAGCAGGACGATCAGACCGATATATCCCATAGCTGTCTCCGGTGCTGGAAGATGGATACCTGGGAAATCACGTATGCTGGAAATATTCAAGGTCGCTGGGACACAACGATTGGCAAAGATATGCCGCACCCGCGCCGTGGTCAATAACAAAGTACCGCTGGCCGATACGCTTAAAGGGCCGGCCCCTGTCCGGTCCGGTTGACAAAAACTCCTGCCGCGCTTATGTTGACTCCGTTTAGGCGGGACAGTGGGCGCACGGAGCGCCCGGTTCGATCCAATCCCCGGCGGACAGGCCTGCCTGTGGCGATGACCGGTGAAAAGAAGGGTGGATGGAAACCTATCTGATAGTCATTCCGATACTGCTGTTCTCGGTGGTGGTGCACGAGGTGGCCCACGGCCTGAGCGCCGAGTATTGCGGCGACCCCACGGCCCGCATGCTGGGCCGGATCACGCTCAACCCGGTCCCGCACATCGACCCGGTCGGCTCGATCCTGGTGCCGGTAGTGCTGGCCCTGAGCGGGACCAATATGTTTTTCGCCTGGGCCAAGCCGGTGCCGGTCAACCCCTACAACTACCGCCACCCGCGGCGGGACGACATAATCGTCTCGTTGGCCGGGCCGGTGTCCAACGTGCTGTTAGCCTTGCTGTTCACGCTGCTGTTTGTCCTGTTCCTCTGGCTCACCCCCTCGGGGGCGGGCCTGTCGAGCTGGCAGACCAACCTGGTTATGGTCCTGCGCTACGGCATGTGGATCAACCTCGTGCTGGCCATGTTCAACCTGATCCCGATCCCGCCGCTGGACGGTTCGCATATCCTGCAGAACCTTCTGCCCTACGAGGCGGCGCGGACGTTCGACCGGATACGGCCCTACGGGTTCCTCATTCTGCTGGCGGCCATGTATTTCAACGTGCTGAACGTGCTGCTCACCCCGGCCCACTGGATGATGGGCCTTCTGCTCAAGGTGGTGGTCTCGGCCGGCGCGCTGGGGTTCTGAGACAGCGGCCAGCCGAAGGGCAGAGGGGTGTTCCCCCCGGAAATGGCGCCCGCCGGAAAGCGGACGGGCTGCATAAATATGGTTTCCGGATAATAAACGAAGGTCATTTGTGGAGACTGGACAGCAATGGAAGCGAAAAAGAAAGGCGTGATCCTCAGCGGCATGCGTCCCACCGGCAAGCTGCACCTGGGCCATCTGGTCGGGGCGCTGGAGAACTGGATCGAGCTGCAGAACAGCTATGACTGCTATTTCCTGGTGGCCGACTGGCATGTGCTGACCACCGGCTACGAGAAAACCACCGCCATCGGGAACAACATCTTCGAGATGGTCTGTGACTGGCTGGCCGTGGGCCTCGACCCCCAGCGCTCCACGTTCCTGATCCAGAGCAAGGTGAAAGAGCACGCCGAGCTGAACCTGCTTTTGGGGATGATCACCCCGATGCCGTGGGTGGAGCGCAATCCCACGCTCAAGCAGATGGTGGACGACATGGGCCTGGCCGGCAAGATCAATTTCGGCCTGATGGGCTACCCGGTGCTCCAGGCCGCCGATATCCTGCTCTACCGCGCCGATCTGGTGCCGGTGGGCGAGGACCAGGTGGCGCACGTGGAGATGACCCGCGAGATCGCGCGCCGTTTCAATTTCCTGTACAAGGAAGTCTTCCCGGAGTCCAAGGCCAAGCTGACCCGGACCGCGCGCCTGCCGGGCACGGACGGCCGCAAGATGTCGAAGAGCCTGGACAACTGCATCTATCTGTCGGATGACGACCTGGCCGTGGCGAACAAGGTGCGCCAGATGATCACCGACCCGCAGAAAGTGCGACGCGGCGACCCGGGACGCCCCGAGGTCTGCTCGGTCTACGCCTATCAGGAGGTGTTCAACAAGGCCGAGACCGACTCAATCGCCTCCGGCTGCCGCTCGGGCGAACTGGGCTGCGTGGCCTGCAAGGGGATGCTCGCCAAGTCTATCGGGGCGGTGCTCGAGCCGATCCGCACGCGGCGGGCGGAATACTACAACGATCCGCAGCGGGTCGAGCGTATCCTGGCCGAGGGTTCGGCAAAGGCCGCCAAGTGCGCCGCCGAGACCATGCGAATGGTCCGCGGCGCCATGGGCATGGAATACTGAACCGGGGAGCCCGTTTCCCGAAGGGGCGGCAATGGCCGACTACCAGGTGCGGCTGGATGTGTTCGAGGGTCCGATGGACTTGCTGGTCTTTCTGATCCGCAAGAACGAGATCGACATCTACGACATCCCGATCGCGCTGATCGCCGACCAGTACATGCAGTACATCACGCAGGCGGGAATCCAGGACCTGGAGCAGGCGGGCGATTTCCTGCTCCTGGCCGCCACGCTGCTGCAGATCAAGAGCCGCATGCTGCTGCCGCGCCCCGTGGGCGAGGACGAGGAGTACGAGGACCCGCGCACCGAGCTGGTGGAGAAGATTGTCGAGTACCTCCAGTTCAAGGAAATCGCCGAGCACATGCGCCGTCTGGAGGAGCTGAGCCAGCGCCGCAGCGAGCGCGGGCTGAACGAGCTGGAGCTGCTCTCGGCCGAGGAGGGCGCGGACCAGTCCGAGGGGCCGCAGATCGACGCCACGATCAACGACCTGATGCTGGCGTTCAGCCGTTTCCTCAACCGCAAGCCCCCGGCGCCGCCCCCGGTGCACCGGGTGGTGCGCGAGAAAATCAGCACCGCCCAGCGCGTGACCCTGATCCGCCGCCTGCTGGCCGCGAAAAAGCGAATCCTGCTGAGCGACCTGTTCCCAGAGGGCGGCACCCGCATGCTGCTGGTGGTGACTATCGTGGCCCTGCTCGAGATGGCCAAGCAGGGTGAGATCAAGGTGGAGCAGGCCGACAATTTCGGCAACCTCTGGGTGCTGCGCGGCAGGAAACGCCCGGCCGAGGGAGACGCCCAGGCGGAGGACGTGCCGCAAAACGGTTTCGCGCCCCCGGAGGGCGACGGCGTTGCCGGGCAGGACAGCCCTCCCCCGGCCGAACCGGACGGGGATTCCACAGGAGAGCTTGAAACCTGATGGCTGAGCACACGATAGAACAGGTGGTCGAGGCGTTGGTGTTCGCCTCGGCCGAGCCGGTGGCCGCCGAGCGTATCGCCTCGGTCCTGGACATCTCGGCCGAGACCGTGGCCAGCGCGGTGGAGGCGCTCAACTCGGCCTACGAGATGCAGGGCCGCTCGTTCCGCATCCTGATGATCTCGGGTGGCTACCAGCACCGCACCCTGCCCGATTTCGCCGAGCAGATCCGCAGCCTGGGCCGTCAGGTGGCCGCCGGCAAGATGAGCCTCCAGGCCCTGGAGACCCTGGCCATCATCGCCTACCGCCAGCCGATCAGCCGGGCCGAGGTGGACAAGATTCGCGGGGTCAACGCCAGCGGAGTGATCAAGACCCTGATCGAGAAAAAGCTGGTCACCGTGACCGGCCGGGCCCAGGTGCTGGGCCGTCCGCTGCTCTACGGCACCACGTCCCAGTTCCTGCGGCATTTCGGCCTGGCCGGTCTGGACCAGCTGCCGCGCGAAAGCGAGCTCCAGGTGCTGCTGGAGGAACATTCCGGCCCCGCCGCCGACAAGAGCGCCCCGGCACCCGCCGGTGAGGCCGCCCCGGCGGATGGGGAGCAACGGGTCCTGATGTGAGGTGAGTGTGGACAACGAAAGCGTGAAGATACAGAAATTCCTGGCCGACTGCGGCCTCAGCTCGCGCCGCGGGGCCGAGCGCCTGGTGCGCGAGGGCCGGGTGCGGATCAACGGGCAGGTCGTAACCGACCCGGCCGTGCGCGTGGACCCTGCCGCCGACCTGGTGGAATGCGAGGGCCGTGCGCTCAGCGTGAATTCGGAGGCCAGCCCGAAGGGGCTGATCCTCTACAAGACAGTCGGCACGGTCACCTCGACCGCCGACCCGCACAACCAGGACACGGTCTACAGCCTTCTGCCGCCCGAGGAGCGGGAGCACCGCTGGATTTACGTGGGACGTCTGGACAAGGACAGCGAGGGGTTGGTGCTGTTCACCGACTCGGGCGAGCTGGCCCACCGTCTGACCCACCCCTCGTTCAAGGTGCCCAAGCACTACGTGGTCCAGGTGGCCGGCAAGCTGGAGACCCGTCATCTGCGCCAGTTGGAGCATGGCCTGGAGATCGAGGGGACCCCGATGCGCATGGACAGCGCCCGGATCATCCGCTCCGACGCCGAGACCACCACGCTGGAGGCCGTGCTGCACCAGGGCGAGAAACGCCAGGTCCGCCGTATGCTGGGGGAGGTCGGGTTCAGGGTGATCCACCTCTGCCGCACCGAGCTGGGGCCGCTCAGCCTGTCCGGCCTGAGCCCGGGCCAGAGCCGTCGCTGCACGCCGCGCGAGATGCGCGCCCTGGAGCGGCAGCCCGCGGGTGAAGACAAGGCGCCTGGCGAGAAATGAACTATTAAGTCAGGAAATGTTTTGACAAGGTGGCACCCGGTTTCTTATCTTCATGCATCGCTCACTCTGACCTTGATGAACCTGAAAACCGATTCGAGAACTATCCTCCCGAGAATGATGAAACCGAGCAAATTGATCCTCAGCCTGTGCGCCGCCGTCCTGACCGCGGCCTGTCCCTCCCTTGCCCGTGAAATCCCGGCTTACCTTCTACAGATGGGTCCCTCCGGAAAGAGCCACGCCCTGGTGGTGGACAAGAAAACCCAGACCCTGGCCCTTTACAGCTCCGCGGCCGAGGGCCCGCAACTGGTCAAGGAGTTCCGCTGCACCACCGGCAAGAACAACAACGGCCCCAAGTCCCGCAAGGGCGACAAGAAGACCCCGAACGGGATTTACTTCTTCCGCGGCCATCTGGATGACGGGCAGCTGCCCGACAAGTACGGCGTGATGGCGTTCACCATGGACTATCCCAACGATTACGACGAGCTGGACAACAAGACCGGCTCCGGCATCTGGCTGCACGCGGTGGATGACGACAACCGGGTCAACCAGAGCTACGACACCGAGGGCTGCGTGGTGGTGACCAACGAGGATATCCGCGAGCTGTCGCATTTCATCGGCCTGCGCGACACCCCGATCATCATCGACGACAGCCTGATGAACCTTCCCCCGGCCGAGATGGAGCGCGAGCGCAAGGAAATGAACGCGCTGATCGACAAGTGGCGCGTCTCCTGGGCCGGCAAGGACCTGGACGGCTACATGGACTGCTATCACGAGCGGTTCCACGGCAAGAAAGGCATGAACAAGAAAGCCTGGCGCGACTACAAGGGCCGCCTCAACCGTCAGTACAAGAAAATCGAGGTCAAGGTCACGGACCTGCGCCTGTGGCGCTACCACGATTACACCGTGGCCTCGTTCATCCAGAGCTACAAGTCCAGCGGGTTCAGCGCCAGCGGTTTCAAGCTGCTCTACCTGATGGACTCCAAAGAGGGCTGGAAAATATTCTCCGAGAAAATGTAGCCGCGCACGCGAGCGGGGCTCCGGGCGCAGGGGAATGCGCAACAATGATGTCCGTCACGCGCAGCGGGGTTGCCGACCGTGCCTGTGGCGGACTTTTTTTCGGGCGGTCCGCGGAGTCTGCATTCTGACAGTCGCTATCGGAGGGGCCGGATATGCCGTCGTTCCAGGAGTGCATGAGCGAATACAGGCTCCAGTTGGGCAAAGGGGCGATCCAGAAAGCGTACAAAGGGCTGATGGAATACATGCAGGCTCTGAAAACGCACCTTAAAGACAGGTATCCGGAATATTACGTGTCCGGCGGCCTCTATTTCGGCTACATGGATATGACGTATTTTGCCTTTTCTCCGGAGGCGCTCAAACAGCGCAACCTTAAGATCGCCATAGTGTTCAATCACGAGGAGTTCAGGTTCGAGGCCTGGCTGTCCGGATACAACAAGCCGGTTCAGACGCAATATTGGCAGCTGTTCAAGGATTCCGGCTGGGACAGGCACCGCGTGGTGCCGACAGTCAAGGGCTACGATTCCATAGTGGAGCATGTCCTGGTCGAGGCTCCCGATTTCAGGGATTTGAATTCTCTGACCGGGCGGATCGAGCAAGGGATCTTGAAATTCATCCATGATATTGAGATTTTCCTGTCTGAACACTGAAACCGGCTTTCGATTTACGCACTTGCCAAGCCCGCGCCGCGCTCGTATACTAAGGGTGTCTGGGCGCAGAGTCCCCCTCCCGTTCTACTCTGTCGCCCTCTCAACTGTATCCGAGGCCATCCGATGATCCTGAGAAAAAGCCCTCCCGCCCCGCAGTATTCCCCTGACAGCCGCCAGCGTATGATCCAGGACATCCTGCTCCAGGAACATCCGCGCTGGGCCGCTCTCTGCCGCGAGGGCCTCGACACGGCCGACCCGGAGCAGGTGCGGCGCATGCTTACCTACCTGGAGCGGGTGGAGCGTTGCGCCAGCCTGTTCATCCCGGCCCGCGACCAGGATTACGGGATCACCGAGCGGGGCGGGGATGCGATCCTGGGCTACCTTCGCAACAGGGACGGCAGCGGGAGCTATTTTTTCTTCGCCGACGTGAGCGGGTTCACCGCGCTGCTGACTTTCCTCACCGACCGTTTCGGTAAGGAGGAAGCCGGCGACATCATGAACCTGAGCATCCTCAACCGTTTCTGCCTGAACAAGATGGGCCTGCTTTTCGAGCTCCTGCAGGGCTCGGACGGCAGCGCCGACCGGGGCGTGGCCACGCTCAAGGTGATGCTGGCGATCCGCGCCTCGATGCCCCTGATCACGGAGCAGGTGCGCCAGGAGCTGCGGCGCAAGCTGGCCGGTAAGCCGCACCAGAAAGAGATACGCGCTTTCATCGAGAAGCTGGTGGTCAAGGCCAGCGGCGGAGTGATCTTCGACCCCAAGCCCGGCAGCGCGTTCTACGGGGAGGCGGTGCGGGCGCGTATCACCTGGGGCGCCACCGGCAAGCGGGTGGCCCAGGCCGAGAAGCTGGGAGGCAACGACGATCAGGTGCGGCCCGACCTGGAGGAGGTGAAAGGCTTCGCCGTGGACAGTGTCAGCTATGCCCGTCTGGCCGACCTGTTCGCTCAGGGCTGGCTGGGCCTTACCCCCGACGACCTGGCGGTTTCGGAACCGCAGGAGGGTTTCCGCAAGGTGGTGATCTGCCCCGCGGGCATGGACAAGCTCGTCCCCTGGGTCGACCGGGCCTGCGAGGCCGGGCTGACCGCAGCGGAGGGAGACTGGAGCGCGACGGAGGGGATGACGGCCACTGATATCCTGCTGGAGCTGGGCGGGCGGTTCCTGGAGATCGAGCGCTATCTGGGCAGCCGCTCGCTGCTGCTGCACGTGGTGCGCAACCTGGGCCGCGACGGCAACACGAACCTGCTGCTGGATGAGAGCTGCTCCGCGGTGCGCGACAGCGGTGTGCTGTTCGTCAATTTCGCCCTCGACAAGCCGGAGGAGCTGCTCGACCCGCTGGCCGACACGATCCACGGCGTGATGCTCCGCTACGGCATCCTCTACAAGTACAACATTTTCCCCAAGGGAGATTTCAACCTGATGGGGGTGCTGGGGACCATGGCGGCCGAGAAGAAGGAGAGCGACCGCTATTACACTGAAATTCTCTGGAACGCCTGGCGTGACCTGAACCGCGAGGTGGGCCGCCAGTTCGGCGGCCGGGTGGAGCTGCGCGGCGGGCTGAGCGTGGGCAAGGCGCTCCAGGGCCCGGCCGGAGACAACATAATCCACAACGAGGAAACGATCATCGGGCCGGACTGCAACCTGGCCGCGCGCCTGGTCAACGAGGCCCTGCTGCAGGACCAGGAGCACCGGTTCGTCCACGCTCCCGGCACCCTGTTCACCATCGAGAGCCACCGCCGCAAGGTGGACCACCTGATCCAGCCGCGCGGGCCCGAGCGCGAGGTGAAGCTCAAGGGTTTCAGCCAGCCGGTGGCCCTGTTCAACCTGACCGAGCGCAGCCGGACCGAGAGCGTGGCCGATTTCATCGCCCGCCTGCGCCGCCTGCCGCTGGTGACCTATGACGGGCAGGTGGTCAGAAACAGCGAGGACATGCGGCGCGGGCAGTTTATCAGCCGGGCGATGGAGATAATCGAGAAAGCGGCCGCGGGCGAGGTGGAGCGCAGCCAGCTCATCGCTTTCATCGCCGCCAGCGGGGTGGGCAAGACCCGCCGGATATCCGAACTCGCCAACTGGGCCCTCGAGAGCGGCTGGCCGGTGTTTTTCGGCGAGTGCTACTCGTGGTACCAGGGCGAGGGGCCTACCGGGGGGGCCGGGGTGAGCGCCGACCCCGCCATGGCCGAGAGCCACAACGATGAGGGGGCCTATCCCTTTTTCCCGTTCATCCGCATCCTCAAGGAACAGGTTTTCCGGATCGACAACCAGGACCCGCCCGAGTTGCGCCTGGACAAGATCGCTCAGGTGCTGGCCCGGCTCGACCCGGAGCTGGCCGTACAGGCCCCTGTGATCGCCTCGTTCATCGGGGTGGAGGCGCCGGAGAGCGCTCTTTCGCGCGCCCTGGACCCGGAGGCCCGGCGCAACGTGTTCTACGACCGCACAGCCGATATCTTCGCCGCCCTGGTGCGCGAGCAGGCGGGCCGGGGCGTGGTGCTGCTGTGCATCGATGACCTGCAGTGGGCCGACCGCAACAGCCTGCATCTTCTGGGCTACCTGGCCCGGCGGGTCGGGCCGGGCCTGGTGATCTGTGTCAACGCCCGCCACAAGGAACAGCTTGGCCTGCTTGCCGATCCGGCCCTGCCCCTGGACTGCGAGCTGCTTCAGCCACCCCTGCTGGAGCCGCAGGCGGTGGACACCCTGGCCCGGATCACCCTGGGCCTCGACCCGGAGAGCGCCGGCGGCGAGGGCTTGCCCGCCGTGCTGCGGGAAAAGCTGCAGAAGGAGCTGGAGAACAACCCCTTCTTCATCATTGAGTTCTGCGGCAAGATCCAGGAGATGGAGATCATCCGGGTGGCGGACGGCCGCTGCACGGGTTTCGACGCCGAGCAGTTCGTCGGCGTGACCATCCCGAACAAGATACAAGGGGTGATCGAGGAGCGCCTGGGCCGCCTTCCGGCCGAGGAGCACGCCGCGATCCAGTATTCCTCCGTCCTGGGCAATATCCTGCGCTATGTCATCATCCGCCAGTTCCTGCCCGCGGTCGATGAGGGCGGCCGTCTGTTCGGCGACACCAAGCTGGAGGAGCTGTTCAGCCGCCTGACCGGCCAGGAGATCACCCGCCTGGAGAACGAGCGCGACCCGGAGTGGGTCTACACGTTCAAGCGCGCCCTGATCGGCGAAAAACTTTACCAGGAGCTTGTGCCCAGCCTGCGCAAGAGGCTCCACCGCGAGGTGGCGCGGGTGTTCGAGAGCACACACCTGAGCAACCAGTTCGAGAGAGTGCTGATGACCGCCCTGCACTACGCCAACGCCGAGGTGCCGGACAAGGCCTGCGCGTTCTACCTGGAGGCCGGACGCCTGGCGCGCTCGGTGTTCGACAACGAGCGCAGCCTGCTGCTGTTCGGCCGGGCCGAGCGGATACTGGCCGATTACGAAATAGTGGATGCCGCGGAGCGGCGACGGGTGCTGCACGAGGAGCGCGGCCAGGTGAACCAGTTGCTGGGCCGCTATGTGGACGCCCTGGCCGATTACGCCGCCCTGGAGACCCTGGCCGGGCAGGCGAGCGACAGCGAGCTTAAATCCCTGGCCCTGTATCTTACCGCCGGGGCGCTTTCGCAGCGCGCCGCTCCGGGCGACTACAGCGCCGCGGTCCAGAATTTCGAGCTCGCCGCCGAGACCACCCGCGACCGGGCCCGTCTGGCCGCGATCCTGAACGACTGCGCCCGCACCTGTCTGGAGCTGGGCCAGCGCGAGCGTGCCCTGGGCCTTCTGGACCGCGCCGGTGAGGCTTTCGACAGCGCGGCCGGGAGCGATCCCACCGAGGCCCTGATTTTCCGGGTCGCTCTTCTGCGCAACCGAGGCAGCGTGCTGCACCGCCAGGGACGGTTCAGCCAGGCGCTGGAAATCTACCACCAGGCCCTGGAGCTGGTGGGCAATGAGAGCGAGGAGCGGTTCAAGAAACCCCGCGCCCAGTTGTTCAACTCGGTGGGCCTGTCCCTGATGAAAGCCTTCCGTCTGGAGGAGGCCCGCGGGTGGCTGGGCAAGGCGCTGGAGCTGGCCCGCTCCATCGGCGACCTCAAGACCGAGGTGATGGTGCGGATCAATATGGCCGTGGTGGCCAACGACATGGGCCGCGCGGATGAAGCCCTGGAGCTGCTGAGCCGCGAGCACTCGCGCCTTTCGGCCCTGGTGGGCGACAGCCGCGAGCTGGCCGCCATGGAGTTCAACATCGGCGAAAGCTACATGTTCCTGGAGCGTTTCGAGGAGGCCGTGCCCTGGTACGCTCGCGCCCTGCAGGTGGCCGGGCGCATCCAGTACCTCGAGTTCGAGGCCGCCACGCGCTACAACCTGGGCGAGGTGCTGCACACCCTGGGCCGCCAGGCAGAAGCCCTCGAAGTGCTGGAGCCGGCACAGCTCCTGGCCGACTCCGGTGGCTGGGACCTCCAGCGCATGGACCTGGCGAACCTGCTGGGTGAAATCCACCGCGAGCGGGGCGAGCTGGACGCGGCCCGGGCCAGCCACGGGAAGGCTCTCGAGATCGGGCGGAGCCTGGAGGATGATTTCGGCACGGGCTGGGCGCTGCGTAACCTGGCCCAGGATATCCTGGCCCAGGAGAGCGCGCCCGACCTGGCAGCCTGCAGCGCGATGCTGGCCGAGTCGGTCGAGGCGCTGCGTCGGGCCGGGCAGCCCGAGAACCTGATGCACTCGCTGCGCGAGATGATCCTGTTCCGCCTGGACCGGGAGCACGTCACGCAGGGGGTGAAAGAGCTGCTGGACGAGCTGCGCGGCCTGGCCGACAAAACCTCCAACCGCCAGTTCGGCGAGTTCTGCACCGCAATCTCGGAGCGCCTGGGCTGAACTGTCACACGCGGGGAGCTTAAGAGATCGGGAAATGGACAGAACCGCTTTCGTTTCCGCATCACACACCCTGCGCCGCGCGCTGATCGCCGCGCTGCTCTCGGCCCTGCTGGCTGCGGGCTGCAACAACGGGGCCGCCCGGATCGAGGTCGACCTTCTCGATCATGTCAACCCCGGGGCGAGTATCCTGGTGGAGAATGTCGGCTCCGGCGGACCGGAAAGCGAGCGCTATTTCAGTTGGCGTATCGACCCCTCTACGGTCGACATGCCGCTCGGAACCTCGAAGTCCCTGGATGTGGACCGCGTGGAACTCACTTTCGAGGGCGACCTGAGCGCTGACAAGGCCGCGCAGGCGGAGCTGACCATTTTCCTGGACGACGGCTCGTCGCAGGTGTACAGCGATTCCCTGGCTTTCACCCTGAGCAGCCGCGCCAGCCTGCCCGCGCATTTCAAGCTCACCTCGATCGACCCGCGGCTCAACCGTATTTTCGGCCGGGAGCGTTTTTTCCTCGGCCTGCGGCTGACTTTCATCCGCCCGTCGGACAGCGGCACGGCCGTGGCCGAGCTTGCCATCGGCAAGTTCTCGGCCCTGGTCACCGGCCGGCAGGTGCGGTACTGACATATTCCTCCGGTTATCATTGAAATATTTGCGAACGGCTGTTAGCTTTAACACTTCGGCGCAATCGTGCCGGAATCACACCCGAGTTTATGACCTTACTTCCGGTCCGGAATCACATTGGAGAAAGAATGGGACGTATAGTAATGAAATTCGGCGGCAGCTCGGTAGCCACCGCCGACCGTATTCTCGCAGTGGCCGACATTGTCCGCTCCGCCCTGGAGCGCCGTCCCCTGGTCGTGGTATCCGCGGTGGGAGTGGCGCAGAAAGGCGAAACCAAGATTACCGATCAGCTCGAGGCCCTGGCCGAGCTGGCTTATACCGGCAAGCCGTTCGAGGCCAACTTGGCCGCGATCCGTGACAAGCACGAGAAAGTCCTGGCCGGGCTGGGCCTGGACTGGTCCTCGATTTCACCGATCTGGGGCAAGCTGACCGCGGCCCTGGCCGCCACCAAACGTCCCTACCACGAATTCCTGGACGAGATTTTCTCTTTCGGCGAGCGCCTGTCCAGTTTCATCCTGGCCTCGGTGCTCGACAAGCAGGGAGTGCCCAGCCGTTGCGTGGATGTGGACGAGCTGGACATAATCACCAACGACTTTTTCCAGGACGCCAGTGTCTCTCCAGAGATGGAGGACAAGGTCCTTTGCCGGTTCCGTGACGAGGAACGCACCCTGGTGGTGCCGGGCTTTGTCGGACGGACCGAGGACGGGCGCATCGTCACGCTCGGACGCGGCGGCAGCGACTACACCGCGGCCCTGGTCGGCGCGGCGTTCGAGGTGGATGAGATCCAGATCTGGACCGATGTCTCGGGCATGCGCAGCACCGACCCCCGCGTGGTGCCGGATGCCGAGCGTCTGGAGACAATCTCGTTCGACGAGGCCAAGGAGCTGGCCTCTTTCGGGGCCCGCGTGCTGCACCCCAAGACCATCGAGCCGGCCATGCGCCGCAACATCCCGGTGTCGGTGCTGAACACATTCGAGCCCAAGAACCCCGGCACAGTGATCCGCAACGAGCGGATCAAGCACGGGAAAGTGATCAAGGCCATCGCCAGCAAGAGCGGCGTCACGCGCCTGGACCTATTCTCCAACCGCATGCTGGGGGCCTACGGTTATCTGGCCAGCCTGTTCGAGGTGTTCGCCCGCTACAAGAAAGCCGTGGATGTGGTCGCCACCACTGAGGTGAGCGTAAGCCTGACCGTGGACAGCAAGAAGGACCTGGACCGGATAGTCGAGGACCTGCGCGGGTTCTCCGAGGTCCAGGTGGCCAACAACAAGACAATCATCTGCATCGTGGGCGAGGGCATGCGCCAGACCCCGGGAGTGAGCGGCCGCGTGTTCAGCACCCTCGGCACGGCCGGGGTGAACGTGGAGGTCATTTCCCAGGGCGCCTCCGAGATCAACATCACGTTCGTGGTGGATGACAAGGACGCTGAGCGGGCGATCAAGGCCCTCTACTACGCCTGCATCAGTTGAGCTGTCCAGATCAGGCGGAGCGTTGGAAATCAGAACGGCCATGAATGGCCGGTTTGACCGTAGGGGCGGGTTTAAAACCCGCCCCTTACGTATTCCTGCCCTGTTTACGATTCTCACGATTTGGCGCGGAACACCGCGCTGCGGCTTTTTGCCTCGCTGGATTACTATCAGGGAACTCACATGCTCGCATTTTTTCACAGCCCCGGAGGGGTGACCCTGGTGTTCGACCGCCAGTCTGGCGAGAGCGGGGCGGCTCCGGCCGAGCCGTTGGCAGTGAGCGCTCTGTGCGGACCGCCGGGGCGGATGTTGACTCTGGTGGCCGCCGGGACCGCGCCGGGGTCGATACCGGAGTCGATTCGCGCGTCGGGAGGGACTGCTCTTGAGGCGGTTTCTCCCGGCTGCCTGCGCGAGGCTCTCGGCGGGCGGCCCTATGTCCCGGCCTCCGGGGACATCCTCCGTCTCTGGGCCGGCCTCTCCGGCTGCCGTCCCGCAACCGCCCTTAACCTGGCGTTCGGCTGGATGCCGGGAAGCTGTCTGACAATCGACCTCGAGGCCCTGGCCCATAACCTGCGCGCGGTGGCGCGCGCGGCCGGGGAGAGAGTAGGCCTCACCGCCATGGTCAAGTGCGACGGCTACGGGGCGGGGGCGGCTCCGGTGGCCCGCGCCTGCCTGGCAGCCGGGGCGACGCGCCTGGCCGT
>JAJFUG010000096.1 GCA_021372515.1 bacterium | reverse complement strand
AGCGTGTTCGTGATCGAGATCAGCCGCGGCACGGTGAGCGGCGCGGACGGCCGCTACAGTCTGCCGCGCCTTCCCGCCGGGGCCTACCGGGTTTCGTTCAGCCGCACGGGCTACGCGCCCGAGGTGCGGCGGGTGGAGATCAGCCCCCAGACCCCGGTTCTTTCGGTCAGCCTGCGCGAGAGCGTGCTCGAGCTGCCCGGCATCCAGGTGAGCGCCAGCGCCACGCCGACCACCGCGATGACCTCGCCCCAGCCCACCGGCATGCTGGACGAGTCGGACCTGCGCACCAGGCAGGAAGCCTCGCTGGGCCAGACGATCAGCGACTTGCCGGGAGTCAGGAGCTGGAACACCGGCGCCGGGATCGGCAAGCCGGTGATACGCGGCCTCGGCTCGGACCGGGTGCTGGTGGCGGTGGACGGCCAGCGGGTGGAGACCCAGCAGTGGGGGGATGAGCACAGCCCCAACGTGGACACGGATGACCTTGACCATATCGAGGTGATCCGCGGCCCGGCCAGTGTGCTCTACGGCTCGGACGCCCTGGGCGGAGTGGTGAACCTGATCGCGCGGCCCCTTCCCAACGCCATCGGCGTGGACCCGTTCGTGAGGGGACGGGTGGCCAGCGGCTACGGCTCCAACAACAGCGCGGTGGACGGCGGGTTCAGCCTGGAGGGCGCCCGCGAGGGTTTCGGGTTCCGCGGCGCTTGGCACGGCCGCAACAGCACCGACCTTCGCACCCCCTTGGGCAAGCTGTTCAACTCCGGTTTCCAGTCGGGCACAGGCCAGGGCGCGCTGGGCTACAAGGGCGGCTGGGGCTCGGTGGAGGGCCAGTTCAGCCACCGGGACGAGAAGCTCGAAATCCACGAGGACCCGTCCGAGGACCCCGCGGCCAGCCCGTTCCAGAAAATCCAGGAGGACATGGCCCGTGTCAGCACCACGCTGCCGCTGAGCGCTCGCTCGCACCTGGAGCTGAACCTGAATTACGAGCGCAACCGCCGCCGTGAGTTCGAGGAAGCGGGTTCGGATGAGGTGGCCCTGGGCCTTCTGTCCAGGACAGTCACCGGCCTGGCGCACTACCATCACGCGCCGCTGGGGCCGCTGGAGGGCTTGGTCGGGTTCACCGCCGGTCGCAACAGTTTTGACAAGTTCGGCGAGGAGACCCTTATCCCGGCCAGCGATGCCGACAACGTGGCGCTGTTCGTGTTCGAGCAGGCCGAGCGCGGCCCCTGGCACCTGTCGTTCGGCGCGCGCTACGATCACCGTAGCCTGAAAGTGAGCGCGGATGAGGACTTGGGCGTGTCGGCCCAGACCCGCCGCTGGAACTCGTTCTCCGGCAACGCCGGGCTGCTCTACCGGATCAGCGAGCCGCTGGCCCTGGTGCTGAACGTGGGCCGCGGTTTCCGTTCCCCCTCCAGCTTCGACCTGTTCTCCAACGGAGTTCACGAGGGCACGGTGGCGTTCGAGCGCGGCAACGCGGCGCTCAAGTCGGAGCACTCGCTCAACACCGACCTGGCCCTGCGCGCCCAGACCTCGCGCCTGCGCGCCGAGTTGAGCGCCTATGTCAACCACATCCGCGATTACATCTACTCGCGGCCGACCGGGGACTACGACGAGGAATCTGGGTTCGAAATCTACGACGTGGTCCAGGGGGACGCCCGCCTGGTGGGGTTCGAGCTGAGCGCCGAGGCCCAGCCCGACCGTCACCTGAACTTGAGCGCCGCGCTCGATTTTGTCAGCGGCGACAACACCTCCACCGGCAACCCGCTGCCCTGGATCCCGCCGCTGCGCCTGGATGCGGCCGTGCGCTACGCGGCCGACCCGCTGGGCGCTCTGCGCGAGCCCTACCTGGAACTGGGCCTGGAGTCGAACAGCCGTCAGGACCGTCTCGATCCCTCAGAGCTCGCCGTGGGGGGCTACGGCCTCGCGCGGCTGGG
>JAJFUG010000095.1 GCA_021372515.1 bacterium | reverse complement strand
TCCCCCCACTGAAAGATCAACCAGCCTGAATCTTTTATGCGCTGACCCGCTCCGCCTTCCTCTTGAGAAATACCCGGATGGAAAGCGCTACAACGCCTATGGAAAGAATCAGCAGAAGCAGATCGACGGCCAGCAGGATATAGTTGCCCTTGGCTATATATCCTTTCAGCAGCAACACCAGCGCGGTAATGGTCGTTGCGAGCATGAAAAGCGCCGGATACAGCGCAAAGACATATTTTCTGCCTCTGAGCGCCAGCCAGCTCGCTACCGTTATCAGGGCAAGTGCGGCCAGAAGCTGGTTTGCCGTGCCGAAGATGGGCCACAGCACCGAAAAGGCGTTCGAATAGCTGAGGATGAACATTATGATTACAGTCAGGAGAGAATTGAACCAGTAGTTCTTCAACAGCGGCTTGGGCGACTTGAAAAGGATGGTCCACAATTCCTCGAACAGGTACCGGTTCAGCCGCACCGCGGCATCCAGTGTCGTAACGACAAAGCCCTCGACCAGCAGGATACCGAAAACGGTTCCGAGCGAGACCGGAATCCCCAGGCCCAGGTGGAACAGATTACCCGCCGCCAGCGAAAAACCCAGGATGGGGTTCGACTTTACATGCGGGTCCGATGGCCAGACGATCGATTTATAATCCACGAAATTCAAGCCCACGCCCAGAGCGAGAAGGACGCAGACCGCCAGCAGCGATTCGAGGAGCATCGAATTGAAACTGATTTTCCGCGCATCCGTCTCGAGGCTCAACTGCTTGCAGGTCGTGCCCCCGCCGACAAGCGAATGAAACCCCGATATCGCGCCGCAGGCTATCGTGATGAACATCATCGGCCAGATCATGCCGAGGCTTTTCGCGCCCTCGGCGACATTCACACTCGGGAGCGAGATCGCCACGCCGCCGAAGCCGACAGATACCAGCGAGACCACAAGCAGAAGAATCCCGCCGTACAGAATCTGCACGTTGATGAAATCACGCGGCTGAAGGATCAGCCAGACCGGCATCCCGGACGCGAAGAGGACATATACGGATATGATGATCATCCAGTGAAAAGGCTGCATGGAAACAGGCAATGCTATACCGGCGAGGATGGACACGATGCAGATGAAGGAAGCCAGCAGGTACGCGTAAAGCGTCCTGATCCCTTTCTTGTGGATGAGCCAGCCGAGACAGGGAGCGCACAGCGTTATGATGATGACGGATGTCGACGCGATGCCGCCGATCCGGCCGTAAGTGACTCCGTCGGTCGTAACGGTTTTCAGGATCGAGTCGGCGCCCTCGACTATGCCAAGCTTGGCGAGCGGCCAAAGCGAAGTCAGCGAGATCGCCGTGGCGCTGAGAAACGACGAGCACACCAGCAGCAGCATCATGATCGTAAACGAGATCATCAGGTTGAAACCTGTCTTGCCCAGCGTGTTCCGCGCAACTTCGGCGATGGATTTCCCCTTTTCGCGCATGCTGATGAACATCGTTGAGAAATCATGCACCGCTCCGAAGAAAATTCCTCCCACTACCACCCACATCCACGCGGGAACGAATCCGTAGAGCACCGCCATGGTCGGGCCGATAATGGGACCGGCTCCGGCGATGGCTGAAAAATGATGGGCGAAAACCACATAGCGCTTGGTCGGAACATAATCCCGCCCATCGTTGATCGTAACCGCCGGGGTAGGTTTGCCCGCATCTTCACCGAGAATCCGCGCAACGTACTTTCCGTATAATTTACTCGCCAGGACGAAAGCAATTATAGGGACTGCCAGATAGATAAGAACATTCATCTTTTCCTTTACCTCCGTTGAGCAGAGTAGGCCACCGAAGAGCTTTCCCGGTGGCAGATCGCCTGCTTCGTTCGGCCTCTATCTCACAGACTGTCAAGGCGTTTTGGCGGGTTTCAAAGCTTGCCTCGGACTCCTCCGGCCGGAGGGCGGAAACCTTGCCGGCAGCCCTCCGCCCTGGAAGGATTGCCTGACTGACCCGGCTCCCGTCCTGTCCGGACTGACTTGCCCAATAGCGTGAAATATGGACTGTTGCAACGGATTTGTAAACAACAAATACTCTTTTCTTGCAGTTATTCCGCTGAACTTACAGGTGCATGTCCGCAGCCCGCGTCAGTCCTGGCCCGGAATATGCATAAAGGCATTCATTGCCGGCTGGACGGCAACACTGTCCGACCGGGGAAACTCCGGGCCAGCCGTTCCGTAATATCTTATCATTCAATTAATTATGGATTCTTCCTCCAAATGAAAACACAGCACAAACCACTCTTACTCTCCGCCAGGGACTCATCGACCATGCTGCCGACCGGAAGGTTATTCCCACACGGACTGGGCCTGGCGCTGGCCCTGGCCGCCACTCTATGCGCGTTCACACCGGCCGTCTCGTTCGCCCAGGTGCAGGGCCAGGCCGTGATAACCAACAGCTACGCCAACCTCCGCAGCGGACCGGGCACCAAGTTCAAGCGCCTGGGACGCGCCCTGGCCGGCGACCGTTTCCCGGTCACCGCCACCCGTCCCGGCTGGTTCCGGATCGTCTACAAGGGCCGCGAGGCCTGGCTGTTCGCCAAGCTGGCCCGCCTGGAGCAGGCCGGCCCCTCGACCGCCGAGGTGGGGCATCTGGAGACGCAGATCGAGAACCTGAACCAGCGGGTGGACCAGGTGAGCCAGAAACTGGACAACGTGCGCCAGACCCTGGAGGCCGGTATCGCCGAGGTGCGGCCGGAGGAGTCGGCGGCAACCTCCATGCAGCAGAAAAAGAACGGCGGCCAAAAGTTCAGAGTGCAGCGCGAGGTCCCAGCCGTGGGTGCGGCCTGGGCTTTCATCCCCGGCGCGAGCCGGATGAAAGTGGGCCAGCGCTGGCGCGGCGGCCTGATGCTGGGCCTCACCGCCGGCTGCGCCGCCTCGGGCCTCTGGGCCCGGAACAGCTACAATTCACTGCGTGACGACTACCGGGCCCTGCCCGCCGGCAGCCCGCAGAGCGAGTTCGACCGCCTGCTCTCCCGCTCCGATGACCGGCGGAACCTGTCGGTCTGGCTGCTGGCCGGGACCGCCGGGCTCTATGCGTTCAACGTGACCGACCATTTCCTGTTCCTGCCGCGGCCGAACCTGGCGCTCTCCCCGGGCGACACGAACGGAAGGATCGACCTGAGCCTGACATGCGAGTTCTGAGGACCACTGTCACAGCCGTCCGTCTTGCGGCGCTGCTTCTGCTGGCGTGGCTTTCCGCCTGCCGCGACCTTCCGCGGGACAACCCCTACGACCCGTTGACCGAGGTTTTGACCGTGACGGTCGACGCCCCGGCCGACAGTTCCGTGTTCCGTCAGGGCCAGCCCGTGACTTTCCGGGTCTCGGCCGCGACCGCGTTCGACGACCAGGGCGTGGCACTGCGCTCGGCGGTCTGGCGCTCCAGCCTGGCCGGGCCGCTCTCGGACAGCCTGACTTTCAGCCGCTCCGACCTTCCGGCCGGAACGCACCGGATCACTGTCACCGTGCAGGACTCCAGCGGACGCAGCGGCGCGGAGACATTCAGCCTCATCATTCTGCCCGCCCCGGCGTTCGGGGTGGTGATCGATTTCCCCCCCGCTGACACCGCGGTCATCCTCGGCGCCAGCTTCCACCCCGTGGTGGAGGAGTTCCTGCCGGCTGACGGCACGGTGGAGGGGCGGCTCTGGAGTTTCGGCCCGGGCAGCGGCCTCGCCGATTTTCAGGGACAGGACCCCGGCACTGTCACCTGGCGGCAGCCCGGAGTGTTCGAGATGGTCTACCAGATCGTGGACAACCGGGGACGGCTGGCCGCGGACACCGTGCAGGTCGAGGTGGTTCAGAACGCCACCCCCACCTACGTGGCCATAATCTCGCCCGCGGCCGACACCACCGTGGATGTGGGGGACAGCCTGTTTTTCGAGGCGCTGGAGATCGAGACCTCGGCCAAGGTGAGCAGCCGCGCCTGGGTCTGGCCTGCTGGCAGCGGCTTGAACAACGGTCACGACCGGGTGGCCGTGGCCGGCTGGCGGCGTTTCGCGCGGCCGGGGACATACGAGATCATCTACGGCGTGCGGGACAAGCTGGGCCTGAGCAGCGCCGACACGGTCACGGTCAGCGTGGTCGACACCATCGCCGCCCCGCAGACGGCCATCCTCTCCCCGTCGCGGGACACCACCGTGGCCCGGGGCGCTCCGGTGAATTTCCGGGCCTCGGATTCCGACCCCTGGGGTGGAATAGTGCGCCGGGTCTGGTCCTGGGGTGAGGGCAGCGGGCTGGACAGCACGGGGGATGTAACCGCCACGCCGGGTGAGAAGGTTTTCATGGAGGTGGGGGTTTTCACCGTGCGCTACACGGTTTCTCGGGCCAACGGGGTCCAGGCCAGCGCCTCGGTGCAGGTGACGGTCACGCCCAACCAGCTCCCCACCGCTCACATCAACACCCTGTCCGGCGACACCACGATCACCTCGGGCGAGCGGCTCCCGGTGGGGGGCAACGCCAGTGATGCGGACGGCAACATCACCCGGCGCGAATGGACCCTGCGCCATCCGGACGGCAGCCTGGAGACGCTGGACGTGTCCTCTCCCCCGCTCTGGCTCCGTATCACCGCGGCCGGGGCCTACCGTCTGTATTTCCGGGTCACCGACAACAGCGGCGCCCGCAGCGCCGATTCACTGAACATCAACGTCCTGGCCGGCTCACCCAACCAGATGCCCCTCGCCTACATCATCACCCCCACGCGCGACACCACGGCCGGCGCCTGGGTCAATCTGAATTTCCTGGCCCAGGATTCCGACCCGGACGGCGCCATCGTCTCGCGGAAATGGACTTTCGGCAACGCGGTGGCGGCCGCTCCGAGCGACACCTCGGCCGCGGCGGGAAAACGGGCTTTCACCATCGACGGGACATACCCGGTGGTCTACAGCGTCATGGACAACCGCGGGGCGGTCAAAGCCGACACCTTGATCATCACCGTGCTGACCAATAACCGTCCCAACGCCGAGATACTCTCGCCGATGACCGGCGAGGTCTTCGCGCGCAACGACACTGTGACCGTGATCGGGCTGGATTCCGACCCCGGCGGGCGGATTGTCTCGCGGGCCTGGAACTACGGGGCGGGAAGCGGGATCGCCGCGGACACGATCTCGGTGCCGGGATACCGCTACTACCACAATGCGGGCACGTTCCTGATCACCTACACCGTGACCGACGACATGGGCGCCCAGCGCGCCGACACGGTCAGCGTGACCATCAGGCCGTAACGCACCCGTCTCAGATGTTCTCGCCCCCGCCGCGGCTCAGAGCCGCGGTCCGGGTCGCCGGGACCGAGTCGAAGCTGAACTTTTTCAGGTTGTACTCGGAGGGGCTGATCATGCCCAGGCTCAGGATCAGCTTCATCGCGTCCTCCACGCTCAGCATCAGCCGGTGCAGCTGCTCCTCCGGAACCAGCAGGATATAGCCCGAGGTGGGATTGGGCACCGAGGGCACGAACACGTGGGCGATCCGGCCCTCGGGCACGCCCCCGGGGTAGCTGTGGACCTGGCTCGGCTGACGGCTGGTGACGAAGCCGATGGCGTAGAGCCCCTGGCGCGGATACTCCACCAGCACCACCTGCTCGAAACTGCCCGTGTTCATCTCCAGCAGGCCGTCGCTCACTTTCTTCACCGAGGCGAACACCGAGCCGATGAGCGGGATGCGCTCGATCAGGAAATCCTTGAGCTGGTTGAGCTTGCTGCCGATGTAGGTCCGTCCGAGCACCCCCACCACCCAGATCAGCAGGATCAGGCTGACAAATCCCACCCCGACGATGTAATCCCCGAGCAGCTTGGCGAAATAGCGGCCCAGGATCTGGTCCAGCGCCCGGAAAAACCAGACTACCACGAAGATCGTGGTGATGAGCGGGACCATGATGAGCAGGCCCGAGGTGAACTGACGCCGGAACAATCCGATCATTCTCTGCAAAAGCATTGTACGCGACTCCTTCCCTTCCATTTTCCTCTCTCCCGCACACAGGCGGCTCCGTCCTCACCGACCGGAAACCGGAGAAGGTGGAATTTAGCTCCATCGAGCGGCCCGGACAAGGCTTTCTCCGTTGACAAAGGCCTGGCCAGGCTTTACTTTAATGTTTCATTCCAGCCTCTCAAATTCAAGCCTTCCAGCCGGAGGCGGCCCGATGAACAAGGGTTTCAGCGTGGTCCTGGGCATGAGCCTGGCCTATGGGGTCAGCTTTTTCGGACTTCTCCTCGCCTACATCGTCTATCAGCGCAACCACCACAAGGATGAACTCTGGCGCCTGCGGCCCATTGGGGTATCGTTCTTCGGCGTGGTCTACGGCTACGTTCTGCCGCTGATCGCGGTGCTGAACGCCCTGATCACCGTGGGAGTGAAAGTCGCGCGCGGCTGGGACTACAACCTCCTCATCTGGAACGACGCCTCCCTGCTGTATGTCCTGCCCGCGGCGGTGCTGCTTTTCCTTCTGATCGGCCGCCAGCTCTGGCGCCTGCGCCTGCCCGGCTACCTGGCCGCTCTGGTCGTGGCCGCCGCCGGGACAGTCTGGACCGCGCAACTGTCGTTCGAGGCGTGGTTTGCCGATGCCCGCAACCTGCACGTGATCGGCGCCGCGGTCACCGGCCTGATCTGGCACGCGCTCTGGACAGTCTACCTGCTGAAAGGCCGGACCCGTCAGTTATTCTCGACCGCAAAGCCGGTCCAGGCCTGAGACTCTTCTCCATCGGATATCCAGCCCCTGCTGCACGGAGTGTTCTTCCTTGGGGCAGGGGTTTGACTTTCCGCCCGCCGCTGCGCATGATTCAGAAGGTGGTTTTTCAGGGAGCCGTGAATGGAACTCAAGCCGCTGGATGAATACCGCTGGGAGATTCCGGCCCGCGAGGGCATGCGGGCGCCGGGGCGTATCTGGGCCTCCGCAGCCATGCTGGAGCGCATCCGGGCCGACAACGCCCTGGAGCAGGTGGCCAACGTGGCCTGGCTGCCCGGCATAGTCGGGGCCTCCCTGGCCATGCCCGACATCCACTGGGGCTACGGCTTCCCCATCGGCGGGGTGGCGGCGATGGACCCCGAGGAGGGGGTGATCAGCCCCGGCGGCGTGGGCTACGATATCAACTGCGGCGTGCGGGTGGTGGCAACGGGGCTGGCTTTCGCCGAAGTGCGGGAGCGGCTGGCCGGGCTGGTGGACGGCCTGTTCCGCGACGTGCCCTGCGGAGTGGGCCAGGGTGGCGAGCTGACCCTCGCCCGGCGCGAGCTGGAGCGGGTGCTGCGCCAGGGGGCGCGTTGGATGGTGGAACAGGGCTGGGGCTCCGAGGCCGACCTGGAGCGCTGCGAGGAGAACGGCTGCCTGGCCGGGGCCGACCCGGCCAGGGTCTCGGACCGGGCCTGCAAGCGCGGCGCCGACCAACTGGGCACCCTGGGCAGTGGCAACCATTTCATCGAGCTGCAGCAGGTGGAGCGGGTGTTCGACCCGGCGGCGGCGGCCGCTTTCGGGCTGGCCGAGGGTCAGCTGCTGCTGTTTATCCACTCCGGCTCGCGGGGCCTGGGCCACCAGGTGTGCGAGGATTACCTCGAAATCATGAACCGCGAGGCCGCCCACAGCCGCCTCAACCTTCCCGACCGCCAGCTCGCCTGCGCGCCCATCCGCAGCGAGGCCGGACGCGGCTACATCGCGGCCATGAGCGCCGCGGCCAACTACGCCTGGGCCAACCGTCAGATGCTGATGCACCTGGCGGTCAAGTCCATCCAGGCCACGCTGAAAGTCTCGGCCTCCACCTTGCGGGCGCGCCTGGTCTACGACATCGGCCACAACAACGCCAAGCTGGAGCGCCACCGTGTCGGGGGCCGCGAGCGCGAGGTCTGGGTGCACCGCAAGGGCGCCACGCGCTCGTTCGGGCCGGGACGGCCCGAGGTGCCCGCCGATTGCCGCGCGGTGGGCCAGCCGGTGCTGGTGCCGGGGAGCATGGGCACGGCCAGCTGGATCCTGGCCGGCACGCAGAAAGCGATGGACGAGTCGTTCGGGAGCTGCTGCCACGGGGCGGGACGGCTGATGTCGCGCAAACAGGCGATCCGCCAGTCGGCGGGACGGCACCTGGCGCGGGAGCTGGAGGCGCGCGGCATCCGGGTGCTCAGCCGCGAGCGCAACACCCTGGCCGAGGAAATGCCGGAGGCGTACAAGGACGTGGACGAGGTGGTGCGGGTGGTGCACGCCTCCGGGCTGGGGCGCAAGGTGGCCCGCATGCTGCCCGTGGGCGTGGTCAAGGGCTGACCGCCACCGGAGAGTGGCCCCGCCGACCGCTTTCAAGCTCAGACCGGCCGGGATCCTACTGTTCGATCGCGGCGGCCGCTCCACCGGCGACCACCGGGTAACCGCCGCGGCGCAGGACCCGCTTCAGCTTTTCCCACATCGACTGCCAGGGCACGGCTTTGAGCATCGCGATAAGCGAGGTCTCGAACTCGAGCGGCCGATAGTCGAACATCGTTTTCCCTCCTCAGAGGTTGGTGTTTCCACCCGCGGTCTCGGTCAGGGCTTTTTCGCGCCGTCCCTGCGGAACTGTCTGTCCGTTCGAGAAAAAATCGCAGGCAAACCTGACCCCTTCCGAGAACACTTCCAAAGCATTTTTCTTGCCGTCCAGCTCCAGCACCAGGTTGCCGCTGTAGCCGATGGCCTCCAGCGTGTCACACAGGCCGGCCCAGTCGATTTCGCCCTGGCCCGGGATGAGATGCAGATCATCCGGCTGGCCGTACAGGTTGTCGTGCAGGTGGATCGAGAACAGGCGGTCGCTGACCGCCTCGACGCTGCGGGTCAGGCTGCCGCCGTTGACCACCACGTGGCCGGTGTCCAGGCAGAGGCCCAGGTTGTCCCGCCCGCTCGACTCGACCAGCAGAAAAAGCTCCTCCAGGGAACGCCCGAACCGTCCGCCCCCGGCCGAGGGCATATTCTCCACGGCCAGCCGGACATCCAGGACCGCCGCGATGTCGGACAGGCGGTACAGGGCGTTGGTGGTATGCCGGACCACTCGGGTGTAGGCCGGGTTACTCTCATCGAGCGCATCGGTCATCGGGTGCAGCACCACGATCGAGGCGCCCAGATAATCCGCCCGGGCGATGGTCTGGCAGGCCAGCACCTCCCAGTCGAGGAGCTGCTTTTCCAGCGGATCGTCCGGCCGCACCGTGAAAGGCGCGTGGATCGAGAGCACCCGCATCCCGCTGTCGAAGACCTGACGGGCGGCCGCAGCCGCGTTCTCGGAGCTGTTGCGCGGGTCGAGATGGCTGATGTCGGCCCAGAGCTCGACATTCCTGACCCCTTGGGACGACATCCGTTCCAGGGCATCGGCCAGCTTGTATTCCGCCAGGACCATTGTCGAGAAACCCAGCCTGGCCCGGCCGTTGAGGACTTTTTCCGGCACTGCCCCGAGGGCGTGACCGGTCCGGTTGATTTTCATTCCAGGTCTTTCCTGTTTTCTTCAGTTAGTGTTCGACAGCCGGGCCTGACAGACAAGCCTATCCCCATGCAACCGATGAGGGGATGGACCGCCAAGCCCTGAAAGTCCCTGTGTCCGAGGGATGAGTTAATATAGAAAGGCGGGTTTAGCCCTGAATAAGGATCAAAGCAGAAATGTGATAGAGGGAACCGGCCTGCCCCGCAACCACCCTGTTTCAGACGGGCAATAAAAAGGCGCCCCCGGCGGACCGGGGGCGCCTTCAGTACCGGCTCTGCGTCCAGCCTTAGAAGCCGAAGGACATGGAGAAGAAGTTGTCCGCAGACAGTCTTCCCTTGTTCTTGTAGGCATAGTTGAAACGCAGGGTCTTGTCACCGAAGCTGCGCTGGATGCCGCCGCCGAAGCTCAGGCCGCGCCAGGTCGGATCATCGCCCAGGTAATCATACCCGAACTGATCCTTGTCCTCGGTGTACTCGTCGGTCTGTATCTGCCAACCCATCCGCAGGGCAGCGGAAATGGTCGGGTTGAAGTTGTAGTTCAGCTCGGTGCCGGTGGCATAGGAGATGGGGATGTAGCTGGGGCGCCAAAGTTCGGCGGAGGCCAGCCAGTTGACCTTCTCGCTGGTGTACAGGTTGTAGGCCAACGCAATCTTCATCGTGGTCGGCAGACGGTAGGTGTGGGTGCGCATCATGACCTCACGCGAGGAGCGACGGCTGATCGCGTAGGGATCGGTGCTGAAATCGTTGTACCCACCGGGGAAACTGCCGTCCTCACCCTGCGGGCCGATATCGGTCAGCAGGTTCGGGCCGCTGAACGTCATGTTCGTGCCCAGGTTCTGGATCGCGAAAGCGAAGCGGATCTCGCGGTCCATGAACTCGGTGTGGTAGATCGCACCGGCGTCAATGGCGAAAGCGTTGGCGCCCATGTTGCCCCACATGTCCTGGTGCACGTACTTCAAGCTCATGCCACCCATGAAACGGTCGCTGAAGTTGTAGGCGAAGCTGCCGCCCATCTGAAAATCATAGGCGTTGAAAGTCGATCCGGTGCCCTCGGGCGAACTGACTGTGGTGATCTCGATATCCGGGATGTCGAGATAGCCGAAGAACCCGCCCACCACTATTTTACCGTCGCTCATCGGGAACGCGGCGGCGGCATAGCTGTAGGTCAGGTCGAGGGTGTAGTCGACCACGTTCAGCATCACCTCGCGGTTACGCATGAAACCCAAACCGGCCGGGTTCCACCAGATCGAGCTGATGTCGTCCGTAATCGCCGCGTAGGCGCTGCCCAGGGCGATGCCCCGTGCACCCACCGGGATCGTCAGGAACTCAGCCGCGCGGACTCCAACAAACGAGGAGTTGTCCATCCGGCCCTGTTCCAGGTATTTGTCCAGTCCCGTGTAGTCCTGCCGGCTTACCCCCTGCGCATGCAGGCTGACCGCCACCAGCGACAGGACCGCACAGGCCGTAAGCATGGCTCGTATGGCCGTCTTCCTTATCATATCAAACCTCCATAAAGGCTGCGGGGAAAGTTTCCGTTCAAGCTCGCGATCATAAACGGGCCTCAGTCGATGACGTAGAACTTGCCGGTGTAAGTCTTCCCTCGCGTATCCGTCACGTGGTAGAAATAGAGACCGCTGGCGATCGTCTGGCCGAAGCGGTTTCTCAGGTTCCACGGTTCGGTGCCGCTGTGGTTGTCGTAGCCGGTCATGACTTTGGGTTCACTCAGGGTCAGACGGTCCCAGTCGGTGTAATTGCCCCAGCCGGAACGGTTCGACCCGATATGGTTCAGCACGTTGACCAGGTTGCCGCCCAACGTATAGATACGGATGGTGCAACGATCGGGCAGGTTGACGAAATCGACACGGCGCTGCGTGGCCGACAGGTCGAGGAACGAGCTGGCGATGTACGGGTTCGGGACGACCTTGATCTTGCTCAGGTCGGCATCCTTGGCGTCCAGCGTGCTCTTCTTGATCTCGATCGTCCACTTGTCGCCCAGCCAGGGCAGGTCCGGCACCTGGGTGAAGACCGTCCCATCGCCGTTCCAGCTGCCGAAGGCGTTGGTGGCGGTCCAGACCGTGCCGGCTGTCGGCATGGTGATGCCATCGCCGCCGCCCGAGGAGATACGCCACAGGCCACCGTTCAGCCACAGGCCGAAATGCTCGGTGTTGTCGGCCGATATGGTCTCCGGCATCTTCACCGTACGCTGGCTGACCGGCACCTGATTGGAGAAGGCCTCGTCATAATACACACCACGATTGCCTGCGGAACCGATATCGGCTCCGAAGCCTTCCTTGGTCTGGAAGCCCCAGCCGTACTGGTCGGGATAGTCGACATGCGGTATGGTGATACCACGCACTATGTCCTTCACCTCGACCGTCATCTTACCGCCACCGGCGTCCTTCCAGGTGATGGTGAAACGACCGGCCTTGGCCATCGCCACGTTGCTGGGCGAGGTGCCCGGCTTGGAGTCCGAGCCGCAGGAACGCGCGGTCGGCAGGTCGATCTCGCCGCCGGTGTATGTTCCGGGATCCATATCATAGTAGTATGACTGATACTGCCCGGACTGCTGCATACCCTGGAAGGTGACATCGAAGGCGTAGTTGATGCCCTCGGCATCCGCCGGGCCCTGGTAGGTCAGGGTCTGCTCGTTGTCGCTGCCGCCGATCAGGTCCTGGCCGATACCGCTCTTCGCCCCTTCCACGATCTGCATCGTGCGGGTGCCCTGCATACGGTTACCGCCGCAGCTTACGCTCCAGACGCCCTGGTCCGTGCAGACCAGGTTGACTGTCATGTCGGAGGTGATACGTTCGTTGTTGACCGGAAGGAACTTCACTTCCTTGATCGAAGGCATTATCACCTTCGGAGCCTCAGTCAGCTTCCCGTTGCCATCGCCGGTCAGGTTAACGGTCGGGCCTTCCAGGTAATTGGCGGCTGTCGCCGGGCTGAAAGCCACGTTGCCCATCGAAGCGACCCTGAAATCGCTGGCGTCGCTGCGCGGGATCACGTTGTACAGGCCGGACTCGCCCGCACGGTTCCAGGCCTTGCCGCTGGTCGGATCGGGCAGGCTGAACGCCGCTCCGGTGGCCGGATCGTAGTTGCGGTCGTAAGGCACCAGAGCGTACCAGACCTTCATCCCGTTACGCATGCGGAAATAGGGCTGGTCGCTCTCCAGCTTGTCGACATAGAAGAATGTCAGGTTGCCGTCCGTCAGGCTGCACTTGTAGATCATCTCGCTGTGCGAGTCGTTCGGGCCGACAAAGCTGCGGTACAGGCGGTAGCCTTCGAAATCGAACTTCCGGTAGAGGTGCTCCGGGTCCAGCTCCGGATTCTGCTCCAGGAACAAGGCGTATGGATCCGGAGTCTGGAGATTGACATCGCTCCAGGTGATAGTCACCTCGCGATCGCCCGGGACGATTGTCATCAGCGGGGGAACCGGCGTGGCCGGAGTGACGAACCCGCCGTCGAACACGCCCTGCGCCACGTCGGCGTAATGCGCCTGCGGGGCGAAAGCCTCCTGCATCATCGGGGCGTCGATGTTGGCGATGTCGTAGGTCGGAGCCACCAGCGGAGTCACGCCGGAGGGCGAGAACATGATCACGTAATCGAAGGAGAACGTGTCACGCGGGGCGACATCGGTCAGCTCGCTCCAGAAGGTATAGGTCTGCCAGTTACCGCGTCCACCCCAAACCCACTGATGATAGCGGCTGTCGCTGGGATAGAGCACGCCCGGCCAGCCCATAACCTCGCGGCCGGTCAGGGGGCTGATCATACCTTTGAAGAACGGGTAGGTGCCCCGTCCGCACTGGTACTGCACACTCAGAGGCAGACCGGAGGCCAGCAGGTTGCCCGCACCCGAGAACCCGAACTCTGGATACCTGTCGTCCGTGGTGTTCCAGAGGTTGGTCATCTCGGCCACCTGGCCGCGCAGCATGGGCTTTTTCAGCATCTTGCCGCCCATCAGCGCGGGGGTGTTGGGAGTGAAATTGGAGATAGTGGGCTGACGGCTCCAGAAAGTGACGATCTCTTTTTCCGGATGGTAAGCCCAGGCCGCACCGTTGCCGGTCCAGCCGTAATCCCAGCCGCGGCGGTTCTCGAACAGGACCATGCCCTTCCAGTCCCAGCCGTCCGGGTTGGCCACGCAACGCGGGTCCGGTTTGGCGGCGGAGGCTCCACCGTACGTCGGGTTGTACTTTTCGTACATGGTGACGTTACTGGTCAACACATGGACATAGACCATGTTGTTGCTCTCGGCGAAGTCCAGGAAATACATGCTCCAGGCCATGTAGAAACCGTTGGTCGGACCGCCCCAGGAGTTGAACACATCGCCCGAGTGGGTGAACATGGTCTCGGCGCCGTGCAGGATCGGGGCGCCGTCAGCCGCGAAGCCTTCGCGCCCTTCCCGCGGCCAGTCGGCCAGCTCCTGCGCGTCCAGACTGGTCCAGATACGGTTGAACTCCAGCTCGGCCATGTGACCTTCCATGTTCGGCTCCACCGCGCCTTCCGCGTTGATGAGCTGCTCGGCCCAAGGGAACGGCGAGCAGTAGCCGGCCATGTTGTCACGACCGCCGGAACCGAGTACCAGAGTATCTTCAGCCAGACCGTCGCCGTTGAAATCGCGGGCGGTGGCTATACCGAATGTCCAGCAGTCGTTCCCTATTAAGTTACCTGAACCCTTCGGGAACTGAAGGGTGTTGCCAGACCAGGTCGCGGTGATCCACGGCATGGCCCAACCGGTCATCAGTCCCATTCCCACGTTGTTTCCGCGGGATATCCGCTGCGCGAGCCGCTCGGCCGAGGCCGGTGATGCCAGCAGGCCGACCAGCGCCGCAAGGGTAACCAGCAGAATGCCTTTTCGTATCATAATGATCTCCTGCTTATTTTACGCATAATTAAGCAGAACACTGTCTTCTGAGCGTCTGCCAGAACCGGCTCAGAAGGAGAAATCGACCCCCATGCGAATCTGGCGCGCAGTGCCCCAGAGACGCTTGTCCATGGTCGAGGTCACGAAGTCCTCGGCAATGGCGCCCAAAGCGGCTTCATCCACTGTCAGGATCCCGTCGCCGTTGAAATCCGCGTTGAAACGCACATGGGTGCGGTTGCTGGGTTCATTGGCAATCCCATCCCAGCTTACATCTTCGCCGCCGGTGATGTGCGAAGCATCCTCATAGGAACGCGGATGAGGATACGGAGTATTGTTCTTGCGGTTCAACAGGTTGTAAACCTCGCCGAACACTGACAACTGGCGCGAGCCACCGATGGTGAACCGCTTGGAGAAGCGGGTGTCGATGTTCGTGTACCAGCGGCCGCGGAAGAAGTTGTAGCCACCCCACTGATCGGTCAGGCTCGAGTTCTCGCTGCCGGTGTACGAGGAACCGTTGCGGCTGAGCAGAGGCTCGCCGCTAAGCAGCTGGAACACCGCGTAAGCACTCACGTTGCCCAGAATCTTGTTGTAGATCGTCCCGGCCTTGAAATCCTGCGGAACGAGATAGTTGAACTGGGCAGTCAGCTTGTGCGAACGGTCACCGTCGATCGGACGCAACTCATCGGGCGGAACGAACAGCTCGTTCGACGTGGCGTCGAAGTCGCCGACGCCCTGGCTGCTGTTGTAGGAGCTGCCGGTCGTGCGGCTGTACTGCAGGGTGTACATCAGGTTATAGGAGAAATTGTTGGAGAAGCGGCGCTGCAGCTTGAAATCCACGCCCTTGATGTTGCCGTTGTCGCGGTTGACATAGCCCTGGTTCCACTCACGGAAACGCTCCTGGCGATGCCAGGCGTAGTAGTCACGGAAATAAGCCTTGGTGGCCACGTTGCCGTCAACATCGCGGTAGAAGGCGACGACGTCGAGGACCATGTCGGGAGTCACCAGATAGCTCAGGCCGGACTCGAAAGCGTCCGTGCGGCTGAATTCCAGGCCACCGGGGTTCATAAACGGCGAGCCGCCGCTGGATCCGGCATACATCATGTCCAGGCTGGGCAGCTGGGTGAATACGCCGTAGCTGAAACGCATCTGCGACTTGTCGGTCACCGGGAAAGCGACATCGAAACGCGGCGACCATTCGTGCAGCGTGCGGGGGTTGACCGTCTCACCCCAGGCGTCCAGCGAGGTGATGCCCCAGTTCCGGTTGTGCTGGAACCCGTCATACCGCAGGCCATAGTCGAACACGAAATCGCCGAGATCGGTGCGGTTCTGCGCATAGACCGCATAAATCAGGGGCTTGTAGCGGAACTCGTTGCGCGGATCGCGCTTCTCGGTGGTGTAGTTGGTGCGGAAAACGTTGTTGTTGATGTAGGTCGACTGGAACCCGATCTTGGCGCGGTTACGCCGGTCGATCTGCAGGTCGAGGTCGGCCTTGTAGTTGTTCTGGTGCTCGGACAGATAGCCGTAGTTCATGTAGTAGAAGGTCTCCTCCTCAACGCCGAAGGGACCCTCGAACGGCACGTACTGCTTCCAGCCGGTGGCGCCGTCGGGCAGGTAGGCGCGCTTCATGTCATCCGTGGTCAGACCTTCCTTGCCCGGCCAGGTCTCGACCTCGAACTGGATGTCGTGCGGAGACCAGCTCAGGAACGTGTCCCGTTCCCAGTTGGTCTTCAGGCTGGCGGTGTTGATGTCCTGCGAGGACATTTTCCAGTAGCGGAGCTGCAGGGTGGCGCTGCGCTGGGTGCTGCGCCAGAAATCGTAATCGGCGCCCAGGGTCAGCACGTTGGTCTTTGTGCGGCGACCGTAGCCCTGCGGCACGTAGAACCTGTCGTAGCCCTTGGTCCACCAGGGACTGAGGTCCCAGTACGTGCTGAGGTAATTTTTGTAAAAATCGGTGGTCCGGTCGACGACACCGGTCTGGAAATAGTTACCCTCAGCCGTGTAGCCGGTGGGATAGGACTGCTGGTTGCGCGACCAGCTGTCGATGGCCAGCAGCTTGACGCCGTCCATCGGTGAATAGGTCATCTTGCCGGTGGCCAGGGTGCGGTCCTGCCAGTTGCCGGGCAGGCGCACCGGATTGGGCGGGGAGAACAGCGATTCCAACCCCCCGGTGTGGCTGGCATAGAATTCATGGCCGGTCTTGAGCATTTCCAGAGTGTAAGGAGTGCCGCGCTCGCCCAGGACCGGGTCGTTGCGCACCGCATTGTTCAGGCGGTCGACGAAGTCCTGGTTGACCCCGCGGAAACCCTCATCCGCGTGAGTGGCGATACGGTCGGCAAAGCCCTGGATTTCTCCCGAACCGTGGAAATACATGTTCTTGACCAGGGGCACCGGCCCGCCGACACTTGTCTGGACTTGGTTGTAACCCCAGTCCGAGGTGCGGGGCTGCTGCTGGTCGGTGGTGAAACGCACGCTCCCGCGATAGTCCGCGCCGCCTTCCTTGGTGACGATGTTGACGATACCGGACTGCGCGTTACCATACTCGGCCTGGAAGCCGCCGGTGATGATATCCACCTGCTCCACGGCGTCGGACGAAATCTCCAGAGGCGTGGTGTCCTCGCCCTGGGAACCGATTTCAGTCTCGAAAATCCAGCCCTGGCCGCTCTGGAAGGGGTTGGCGGTGTAGTTGCGCACCATCACGCCGTCCACCACCATACCTTCCTCACCCAGACGGCCGCCGCGGATACGGAGACCGCGCGCCTCGGCGTCACGGCCACCGACCTGGACGCCGGCCTGCAGGACCATCATGTCCTCAAGCTTGGTCGCCGGGGTCTCTTTGACATCCGCGGAGGTCATACGCTGCTTGGTCACCGTGTTGTCGCGCGGGACAAGCACTTCGGCTTCACCCTCGACCGTAATCCCCTGCATCTCCACCACGGTCGAACTCATGGTGCCGTTGACAGTCGCGGTCTGGCCGGCCAGCAGGAGCTGGTCGGCAACCGTCATCTTCTGATAACCGGTGAAAGTGAAGGTGATCGACTGGCGTCCGGGCGGCACGTTCAGGATAAAGAAGTAACCATCTGCATTGGTCACGTTACCCAATCGGGTGCCCTCGATGGTGACCTGCGCACCCTGCAAGGGCTTGCCCGTATCTTTGTCACGGACAACACCCTCGACCTTCGCCGTGCTGAGCTGGGCCAGGATCAGCGCCGCATTCACCAGCACCAGCGTCGCCGCCAGCGCCAGCATCCGCGACACGTGTACGAGTGAGATTCTGTGTTGCATGTAATCCCCCAATTGAAATTGGAACGGAGCAACATGAAAGCGGACAAAAGTCACGGTCACTCCATAGGCAGCACCTCCCGGACCTCACGTTAAGGTTTCAGTTCGACTCTTCGAGTTCTTAAAACCACTCGAACCAGACAGCGCAAACCAGCTCATCCTTGAGACAAGCAAGCACGGCCGCCCCGCCGCGGGCAGCCCGCACATCAATTGAACTTCCAGATCACTTTCGAAATCTCGTCATCCTGGATCGGCACACCGGCCAGGCGCAGCGCCTCCTGGATGAACTTGGTGGAGACAGGCTTTTCGAAATAGAAATCCGCCCCCAGCCGGGTGGCTTTGTCCTGTATTTCGGGATTGCCGTAAGCCGTGATCAGCATGATCTTGGTGGAGGGCGCCTTGCTCTTGATGACCGACATCAGCTCGAAGCCTTCCTCGCAGGTCCCGCCGCTGAGCCTCAGGTCCAAGATCGCCACGTCGTAGGCATGCCGCTCCAGCAGCCGGATCGTTTCCTTCTTGGAATCCGTCGCGTCAACCAGCAAACCAGTGCGCTGGAGGACTTTTTTGTAGGCGAACAAAACCGCAGTCTCGTCGTCCACAAGAAGGATTCTTTTCGGTGTCATCACGCCCCGCGGGAGAAAGGTTCGATACGTATAAGACAAAAAAGATGCCACGCCGTTGAGCGTGGCATCTTTATTTGTTTTCAACAAGTTAGGCTATCTGTCACCGGAGCGTCGATTCTCAAAATCGTAAAAAAAAGCTACTTTTCTGAGAATGGTCCGCGGCGCTACCCCAATCGTCAGCAAAGACTCTCAGCACAGGGCCGGGAGCCAGATCAGCCGATTCGGAGTTTTTTTATCTTGCGGTAGAGCGTGGCCAGCGAAATCCCGAGCACCTCGGCGGCCTTGCGGGTGTCGCCGTTGAAGCGGTCGAGAATCTGGCTGATGTGGCTTTTTTCCATCTCCTCCAGCCCGACCGGCTGACTTTCGCTCTCGGGCAGAGAGCCGCCGCCCAGGCCGGACAGATGGCGGGCGGTCAGGCGGCCGTTACGGCTAAGCAGGATGGCGCGCTCCAGGACGTTGCGCAGCTCGCGGATGTTGCCGGGCCAGGAATGGGCCACCAGAAGGTCCATCGCCTCGGGACTCAGGTTTTCGGTGCTGGAGCCCAGGGAGATCAGGATGCTGCGGGCCAGGGCCGGGATATCGTCCCGGCGGGCGCGCAACGGCGGCAACTGGATCGGGAACACGTTGATCCGGAAAAAGAGGTCCTGGCGGAAAGTGGCCTCGGACACCTTTTTCATCAGGTTCTGGTTGGAGGAGCAGATCAGGCGGAACTCGCTGCGCCGGACCAGGACCTCGCCCAGACGGCGGTACTGCTTTTCCTCGATCACCTTGAGGAACTCGGCCTGCACCCCGGGCGGCATGTCGCTGATCTCGTCCAGGAACAGCGTCCCCCCGTCGGCCACCTCGATCAGCCCCGGCTTTTCCTGGTTGGCCGAGGTGAACGCCCCCCGGGCGTGACCGAACAGCTCGCTGGCGAAAAGGTCGCCTTTCAGGCTGGAGCAGTTGATATCCACGTAGGGGTTGCTGCTCCAGACCCCGTTGTCGTGGATCCAGCGCGCCAGCACCCCCTTGCCGGTGCCGGTCTCACCCTGGAGCAGGACCGGGGAATCGTTCTCGGCGGCCAGGGCGGCCAGCTCCATCACTTTCTGCATCAGCGGGTGCTCGCCGAAAAACGCGCCGCCGTTTCGCCCGAGCTGCTGGGTGGTGAGCTGCCGGCGGCGCAGGCTGCCCAGTTCCAGGCTTTTCTGCAGGATGACCGAAAGCTCCTCCAGGCTCACCGGTTTGGTCAGGAAATTATCGGCCCCGCGGTGGATCGCCTCCACGGCGGTGGGAATATCGCCGTGGCCTGTGATCACCACCAGGGCGATGTCGGGATGGTCGCGACGCAGTTCCTCAATCCAGTCGAAACTGTTCCCGTCGGGCAGCACCATGTCCAGCAGGGCCGCATCGAAACGGTTCGCGGCCACGGCGCTGCGGGCCTGGCCCAGCGAGGCCACCGCGGTGAGGTTGTAGCCGTTGCGTGTGAAAAACTTGGTGTAGCCGAACCGGATGCCCGGATCGTCATCCACCAGCAGTATATTTTTCTTCATTCCCGTCTTCCTGAGCCAGGGGCAAAGTCACTTCCACTGTCAGTCCCGGGCCGGGGTCGTTGTTGAACAGCTCAGTCTGGCCGCCGTGAGTCTCGATTATGCTTTTTACTATACTGAGCCCGAGCCCGGCGCCGCGGTTGCGGGTGGTGAAAAACGGCTTGAACACCTCGGGCAGCAGCTCCGGCGAGATGCCGGTGCCGCGGTCGCGGATCTTGACCGAGAGCATGCCGCTCTGGCCGAGGCCGACCTCCACCACGATCTCGCTTTCCTCGGGGCTGTGCTGGGCCGCGTTCTCCAGCAGGTTCATCACCACCTGCTTGAGCTTGCTGCCGTTGCCGAACACCTCCAGCCGCCCGCCCTCGGCGCCGACCACCAGGCGCACCTTGCGCGCACCCAGGCTGGAGGACTGTTTCCACAGTTCGATCGCCTCGGAGCAGATCGAGCGGATGGAGTCGCGGACGAAGCTTTCGCGCTTGAGCGGCTTGCCCAGCTCCAGGAGATCTTTCATCAGCAGGGCCAGACGGTCCACCTGGGTGCGGATGTGCTCCAGGTAGGGACTGTACTCCGGGTTGTCCCCGATGTCCTGGAACAGGGCCTCGGTGATCGCCAGGATCGCGTTCAGCGGGTTGCGCACCTCGTGGGCCACGCCCGAGGCCAGCCGCCCGATCACCTCCATGCGCTGCGACTCCTTGATCTGGGCCTCCATCCGCTTGCGCTCGGTGGTGTCCTGGATGCTGCCCTGGATGCAATAGACCGAGCCGTCACGGTTGCGGTGCACGGTCGAGGTGATCAGGCATTCCACCATCGAGCCGTCCTTGCGCTTCATCCGCAGCTCGTAGTCGCGCACGTAGCCCTTGCGCTCCAGCACGCCCAGATAGATGATCCGGTCCTCGACGTTGATATACAGGTCATCCGCCGGCAGGCGCATGAACTCCTCGTGGGTGTAGCCGAACAGGTTGGTCATCTCCAGGTTCACGTCCAGGAAACGGCCCTCCGGGGTGGTGATGCTCAGGGCGACCCGCGATTCCTCGAACAGGCGGCGGTATTTTTCCTCGCTCTCGCGCAGCGCCTCCTCATCGGCCTTGCGCTTGGTGATATCCTCGAGCATCAGGGTGTGCAGGGTTTTGCCCATGATCTCGTTCTTGGCGTACTTGAGCCGGAATACGTTGTCGCGCAGCTTATCGTCGCGCAGACCCACCTCGATATCGATCGGGATGCGGAACTGCTCCAGCTCGAAACGCGACTGGCGGGTGTAGACCTGGAGGTCGTAGAACTCGGCCTCACCGCTGAATGTGTAGAACCCGATGTGGTTCTGGCCGAAATAGACCGCGTTGCTGTCGATGAACTCCAGCAGCGGAATCTCGCTGCCCGTGGCGGTGTTGGTCACCCAGCGGCGGACACAGCCGCCCACGCGCTCGATCACCACCCGGTACTCGGAGCCGGTGTCCAGCGACTCGGGTCGGGTGATCACATTGGCGCCGTGTTTCTGGATACGGCCCTCGGAGTTGTAATTCGAACCCAGGCAGACCGTGTAGCCGAACATGTCCGGGGTGACCGCCTCCAGCCCGGAGGAGCCCGAGAGGATCGTGGAAAGGTCGCGGATATCCTCGCTGCGCTGCGAGGTGCGGATAGTGTAGACCAGGCGGATGTCCTCGAACTCGCTGCCGAACTCGCTCACCGACATCAGGCAACAGTCGAGGTAATCATCGGTGTGCGGGGCATGGTAGATCTTGAACCCTCCGCCCTCGCGCGGCAGCACCTTCCAATGGCAGTTTTCGGTGTGACGGTAGATGATCCAGTTCCGCTCCAGATCATCCGGCGCGGCCGGGCCGGCATAGGCCAGCTTCCACTCGCGGCCCTCGTCGTAGGGCAGGTTTTCCAGTGAGGCGATTTTCTGAAGGTGACGGGAAATCTTTTCGAAATCGCTTTCCTGGAAAAACTCGCGGATGTTGCGGCGCTCGCGGGTGTAACGTACCACCCGGCGGCTGAGCAGCGGGGCGTCCGCCGAGTAGCCCACGATATTCCAGTTCTCGTCCAGGTAGATCTGCGGCATCCCGACCATAGAGCGGATCGAGTATATCTCCCGGCACATCTTGTCCAGGTTCTTCAGCGTCTCGGCGTAGCTTCTCTCGATGCTGTGCAGGGAGCGCTCGGCCAGGGCGCCGCGGCGCGCGTTCTCCTCCAGCTCCAGGATACGCTGCTCCAATTGCTCGTATGTCGGCTTTCTGGCGCTCATCGCTCAACCGCGGGTAGTTGAAGTCGCCTTGCAGACCACGTTCAAAACCTTGCGAAAAGGCAATTTAGAGGCTCTCCGACCGTCAGTCAAGTGCGGCAAGCCCGAAAAACCGTGAAGAACATTATTTCACGCCGAAAAACTAATACCCGGCGGGACAATATACAAGCTAAAACCCGAAGCAGTCCGCAAAAGGGAGAGTTACAATCTTATGACCACGCAGGGCAGGCTAAGGTTTCAGGAAAATAAGGCTGTCCGGGCTCCCGGCAAAAGAAAAGGGGCGCGGGATGCGCGCCCCTTGACGGTTCCTTTGCGGCTGCCCTGCCCTCAGCCCTGGGCTTCGATCTCCTCGCGGGTGACCTTGCGCCCGCCGTCGAACGAGCTTTCGTACAGCATCAGCGCGGCGATGGAGGGACGGCGGCAGGTGTCGTAGTTCATCACCGGCTGGCCGCCGTTGCGGATACACTCGAAGAAATTCTGCACCGCCCGCGTGCTGCCGTCCTCGGTGTTGTCGCGGTAGTCGACCACCTTGTCCGGCTCGGTCATCGGGGCGTCGCTCACGTTGAGCGACTGGCCCAGCTTGATCTGGCTGAACTTGTGCTTGAGCCCGAGCTGCTGGAGGTGGCGGGTCTCTTTCTCCCAGAAAATACGGTAGGCGCTGCCGGTGAACTCCAGGGTGCCGAAAGTGCCGTGGATGGCCCAGGAGCTCCCCCAGCGGGCATTGGCCAGCCCGCCGCTCGCCACGCCGATCACCCCGTCCTCCATCTCCCAGTGGCCCATCAGGCTGTCCCAGTGCTCGCGCCCGTCCTGGTAGACCTGGATCTTGCCGGTGCAGGAGCCGGATACTGGCATGGTGCCCAGGATATCCAGGACCATGTCGATCTCGTGGGTCAGCAGCTCGGTCAGGATGCCGCCGCAGTATTCCTTGTACAGGCGCCAGTTGAGCACGCGCTCCCATTTCGGATCGACATCGTCCTTGCGCCAGGTGCGGTTGTTGTCGTAGTGGACGTAGAACTGGACTAACTTGCCCAGCGAGCCGCCTTGGACCAGTTTCTTGGCGTCGTTGAACGAGTCCATCATCCGGCTCTGGTAGCCCACCAGGTAGACCTTGTCCGGGTGGGCCTTGACCGCGGCGCCCACCTCGTTGAGCTGCTTGACCGTCAGGCCCATGCTCTTTTCGCTGAACACGTGCTTGCCCGCCTCAAGGGCGGCCACGCTGCACGGCACGTGCAGGAACAGCGGCGGAGCCACCACCACGGCGTCCACGTCCTTCTGCTCGATGATCTTCTGCCAGTCCTCCCAGGCGCGGACCTTGGGGTTGCCCGAGTCTTTCTTGCCCTCTTCCAGGTTCGGCGGGTAGATGTCGCAGACATCCGAGATGATCACCTGCGGCTGGGCGGCCAGGATACGCAGAAGGTAGCAGCCACGGCTGCCCGTGCCGATCACGCCCACGTTGAGATTGCTGTTCAGGTTCTGGCCGCGCACGATCGCCGGAGCGCCCAGCGCGCTCAGCCCGGCCACCGCCACCGCGGCGGCCCCGGCGCCTTTGAGGATGAAATCCCGGCGGCTGAGGCCTGTCTCTTTCTGTTTATCTTCCATCATCTTCCTCCATCCTTGCTTACAAAAAAATTAGTTCATCGTGGAAAACCATACTTTAATCAAAAGACGTCCGTTGTCAAACATTATTCAGCGCTTAAGCAATAAAAGCACCTGCCGACCGGCGGGCACAGACCCGCTGAACGCGGCCAGAGAAGCACCCGCGGTGGGCTGCACCTCCGGGGTGAGGGACTGGTAAGTCCCGCCGTCCGGGTCCAGGTACAGGCCGAGCGGCGCGCCCTCGGGCGCCTCCAGGGTCACTTTCAGGGTGTCACCCGCAGCCTCGACCGCTGCCCCGTCCGCCCCGCGGAAAAACACCAGGCGCGGCCCCTCACTGGCCGGCTCCAGCAGTAGGAAACTGGTCCGGCCGGGGGTGAGAGCCAGTTTCAGGGCGGCCAGGTCGGTCAGGCTGAACGTGCGGCCTTTCTCCAGGTAGGCCGCGGCAACCAGGTCCACCAGACGGTAGCGCGCGGCCGGATCGAGGCCGAGGGTCTCGGGTTGCCTGAGGCTCAGGGTCTCGCCGCGCGGGGCGCGGGATGCGACCGCTGCGCCGCCGGGCAGACAGCCCAGGCAGAGCAGCACCCGGCCGTCACGCGCATAGGCGGTCACAGTGGAGCCCTCGCCGGAGACGTTCAGCACGTCCCGGCTGTCGAACGCGCTGAAACACTGCGCCGCGCCGACTCCGAAGAAACGTTCGATGTCCCAGTACAGGCGGTTGAAGCCCAGCGGCGTGTCGGGTGAGGCTGCCGCGCTCCAGCGCTCCAGCATGTCACTCTCCCGGCGGCCGCCTATCAGTCGGAACGAGAAACCGTAGCGGGCGCAGAAATTGAGCATGTCCAGCGGGTCCTGACCCTCGCGCCACATCGCCACGGACTGCACCCCCTGGCGCTTGCCGTTCCAGGTGCTGAGCACGGTCTCGCCGGCCAGGCGCAGCGGGTTGTTGTTCTCGCCCGAAAGCCGCAGGTCGAACCAGGCCAGGCTGGTGGAACAGGAGACATTGTCCGTGTTGAACAGCATGATCCCCTTGCCGCCGGTGTGACGGGCGACCACGCGGCGCAGACGGCGGGCGAAATCATGGTACCCGTCGGTCACGTAGCGCCCCAGGTAGCCGCCGCAGCCGTGGCGGGCGTTGGTGCAGTGACGGGTGATGAACCAGTTGTCGACATACAGGCCGTCGAACGGGAAATTCATCAGCAGGGTGTCGCACTGGCCCTCCACGTGCTTGCGCCAGCCCTCGGCCCCGAAACACATCAGGCTGGTCTCGGTGATGAACTCGATGTCCTTGGAACTCATCCAGTCGGCGGCGTGCTCCTGGTAGCCGGGGGCCGAAAAATCCCAGTCCGAGGTGGTCACATAGGGGATCACCCGCAGACCCAGGCCGTGGGCGGTCTCCAGGAAATGACGGATTTTCTCGGGCTGGTCGGGCCGGGCGTAGTCGCCCGAGAAATAGTTCGCCCCGCCCACGATCAGGTTCACACCAATCTGCGCCCATTGGCGCACCTGCTCATCCGAGGGCGGCTCCCAGGCGGCGCTGTCGCCTTTCCAGCCCGCCATGCGTATCTGGTGCGGCCCCGGCCAGACAATGCGCGCCCCGGCCAGCTCCGCGCGGGGCAGCTTGGGCGGGGTGAGCTGCACGTAGAACGAGCGCTCACGGGTCTCGCCGGGGTTAAGCGGGACCGTGGTGTTGCGGACATCGAACTCCTCCAGCTCCAGTCCGGCCGGGCGGTTGTAGATCTGGGTGAAAATGTCCTGGCGGCCGCGCGAGTCCCAGCCCTCCAGCACCTTGCCGTCCGTTGTCTCCACCGACCCGGTGTCCGCCACCTTGCCGTCCGGCAGACGCACTGCGGAATCACGGTAGCCGCTCAGGCGCTCGGAGAACTCCTCCTTGGTGAACTCGATGCCGGTGAGTGGGTTGCCCAGGTGGAACAGCGTGTTGAAGTGCGACTCCAGCACGGGAGCACCCTCGGCGAGGCCCTCCAGCGATACGGTCGGGGCCTGGCGGATGTTGAACGGCGGAGCGCCCGGGTCCTCGTCCCGCGCCATGAAACGGACGCTGCGGCGGTCGAACATGGTGTGGTTGTAGCAGTGCCAGCGTAACATCAGCTTGCGTTCCGTGCTCAGGCGCACGGTCACTTTCATGAATCCGTCCACGTCGATCCGGTAGCCCACCTCCCAGCGCAGCCCGGTGGGCTGGCCGGCCTCGTCCAGATAGCGGCCGTTGGAGGTGATCTCTACATTCTCCGGCGCGGATGAGACCAGGCGGGTGGTCACGCTGTCGCTGGCGATGCTCTCCAGGCGGACAGCGCTGGTCAGGCCGCCGGAGAACAGAGTCGGCCGGATCGCCACGGCTTTCTCGAAACCGTAGCGCGGGCGGCTCTCCGCCGTGCCGTCCACACTGGCCCCGGGGTCGCTGGCCGGGAACAGCCCCACGTACGGATTGGGGAAACTCGCCCCCGCGGCCAGGAACTCATCCCCCAGGGCGCGGGCCGAGATCACCTGGCCGCTGGCGCAGTCGAACGTCCAGGCGAAAGTCTCGCCGCTCACCGTTATCCGGCCGTCTTTCTCCACCGCTTCCAGCGGCTTGTAGATACCGAACACCCGGCCGTCGTAAATGTCTCCCGCAGCTGATGCCGGCGGGGTCTTTTCCGCGGGCGGCGCACTCCGGCCACATGCGACTGTCAGGATGGCGATCACACACAGGATACGCCAGGGCATTTTCTCTCTCCCGCCGGAGTGGGTCCGGCCAGATGGTTAACGTGCGGGCGGCTTACGGCTCCGGGGTCAACTCCACCAGCAGGCTCTCCCGGAAAGCCACGGCCAGAACGGATTTTTCCGCGCTCACAGTGCCCAGGTCGCGCCCGGCGGCGTAATCCCGCGCTCGGTAGACCCGGCCCGGCTCCAGGCCGCGCAACTCAAGCGGCGTGGCCCGGCTCCAGCGTTCGGCGAAAAATCCATAATAAAGGCGATCGCCCTTTTTCACCACGTGCGCTTCGGGCTTGTCCCAGGCCAGGTCGTAGAGGTTCAGGTACTCGCCGCTGGACAGGCCCAGCTCACGGTACAGGCCGAACCAGTGTTTCCATTTTTCCATCTGCTCGGGGCTGAGCTTCGAGTACAGCGTGGTGGCCTGCGCCCCGGCGCCCAACGCGCTTTCGAACGACTCCGGGCACGACCAGCCCTCCCACTCGTGGATCGGGATCTGGTAGCAGTCGCCCACGGCGAACGCGGGACCGCGAAAAGCTTTCTCCACCTTGATCCGGCGGCGGACCTGGTTCAGGTTCACCGGGTCGGAGGCGTTGGCCAGGTTGTAGTAGGGCATCTTGAACGGGTCGTGCGGGATGCCGCAGATGCACATCTCGATCATGCAGCCGTTTTTCAGCTCCCGGGCGGTCTCGTAGATCGCGCGGAACAGCTTGTACTGGTTGCGGTAGCTGTCCAGGGGCGAGCTGTGGGCGTGGGCCGGGTTGAAACAGGGCGGCGCGGCGCTCAGGCCGGTGGTGTCGAGGTAGAGCGAGTCGAAGCCCCAGTCGCCCATGATCTTTGTGGTCAGGCCGCGCACGTATTCCACCGCCTCGGGGCAGTCGGCGCACAGGTAGTAGAGGCCGCGCTGGCAGGTGGGGAAAGAGCCGTCCTCCCGACGCACGAGCCAGTCCGGGTGCTCGGCGGCCAGGCGGCTGTCGGGGCTGACCCCCTGCGGATACCACCAGAGGCCGATCTTGAACCCCTCGGCCTGCATGCGCCGGGTGAACTCCTGGAGGTCTTTCTCGCCGCCCGGGAACTTGCCCGGCGCTGGGTGCGGCTCCCAGTCGCCGTAATGCACGAACCAGCCGTCATCCAGCAGCGCGGTGCGGATGCCGAATTCCTTAAGCTCCGGCAGGGCGCCGAAAATCTGCTCCTGGGTGAAATCCAGGCCGAAACCCCAGCTTTTCCAGTACGGCTCGTGGCAGGCCGCGGGAGAGTTGAGCGGTATCGCCACGCCCTGCGAGCGCAGGATGTCGGCGTAGGTGCGCAGGGCGTCGTGGAAATCCAGCTTGTGCAGCACGGTGAGCGAGCGGATCGTGCGCAGGCTCTCGCCGGGGCCGAGGGTTGTTTTCTGGCCCAGGCGCGCCTCGGGCGCCTCCTCCACGCACAGCTCCACCAGGCCGTCACGCCCGGCGCTCACCGGCAGGCTGATCCACTCCGGACGCGGCTCGGCGCTGGCTACGGCCAGGCCGACTTTCGGCGACCAGAGGTCGACCAGCGGGGTGCCGCCGCCCTCGCCGCCCGAGCCGGTCAACTCGCCCAGGCCCATGAAATTCTGACGGCTGAAACGGCTGTCCAGCCAGACCACCTCGTAGTCCGTGCCCCAGCGCCAGGCCGCCCCGTGGTAGGAGGCGAAAGCCCAGGGCGCGGCCTCGGGCTCCAGCAGGCGGCGGTCCAGGCGGTAGTGGCTGCCGGCCAGACGGTCGACACGGTAGGTGCGGCGGCCCAGGTTGGTGAACTCGGCCGCGCCCACAAAGGCCGAGGGGTATCGATCGTAGAACTCCAGCTCCAGTTTCACGCCGATTTTCAGGCCCGGGTACAGCGGGTGGCCGTACTGATCGGCCGCGCCGTGCAGCACGACCCGTTTGCCCGGCCCCAGGCTGGAGCCCACCTGGCAGACTTCTGTCCGCTCCCAGTCGGAGCGGAAAGCGGTCACCGCCAGGCCCTCGAGCTGAAGGTAGAACGCCGGGGCGAGCGGGGTCTCGGCGGTCACCGGGCAGAGCCAGCCTCCGTTTCCATCCGCCAGGGCCGGACGCAGCGCCAGGGCGTTGTCTATGTCCAGGCGCAGCGAGCCGCTCATTATGCGCAGGCCGTTTTCCGTGCGTGTCGTCTTGAAATCCATTTCCCGATCCTTTCCTTGCCCGTACTTACTCGAAAAGAAGACGTGTTCCGCAACCCACGAAATAGACGACCATCCCGCCCACGGCCAGCAGCGAGGCGTGCGCCCCGCCCATCCCGCCGATCAGTATCCCGGCGAAGAACAGCGCCGCACCGATTATAATCAGGCCCAGGGTGCACTTGCCCAGCAGCGAGCGCGGGATGATATGGTACCAGTCCGCGTCCTCCTCCTGCTCCCGCTCGTACAGGGCGTCGATCTTGGCGCGGTCGGGCGGGGCGAAGAACAGGCTCACCACCAGCGCGATTATCGCCGCGCCCAAGAACGCCGAGACAGTGGTCCACCACAGGTAGTCCGGCAGGTTGTAGGCCGTGCAGGCCCAGCGCGCCACGCCGCCACAGAGCGCTCCGCCCAGATACCCGGCGATGGCCCCGGCCTGGTTGATCCGCCTTACTTTGAGACCGTAGAGGATCGCGACCACGAAAATCGGTGTGTCGAAAATGCCGATGATCGAGAGGAACACATCCACCACCGAACCGACCTTGAGCACCAGGATCGAGCCGAGCAGCATCAGGCCGGTCATCAGCAGGGTCATCAGGCGCGAAAAACGCAGTTTCTGCTGCGGGCTGGGCGCGGTCCGGCGCCAGCGCTGCCAGATGTCCTGGGCCAGGACCGTGGCTCCGGCGTTCAGCTCGGCCCCGATCACAGAGAGCTGCCCGGAGAGAAGCCCGGCGATGAACAGGCCCAGGAATACCGTGGGGATGAGGCTGGTGTAGAGCTGGATCATGATCGCGTCCACGCTCATCGAGGGCGCCTCGGGAACCAGGATGCGCGCGGCCAGGCCGGAGAAGAAATGGAACGGGTTGATCGGCGTGAGCACGATGCCGGTCAGCACCATGGCCCGCACCAGGGTCTTGACGTTCTTGGAGCCGAACGAGCGCTGCAGCATGCTCTGGTCGCAGGTCCAGGCGTTCACCCCCAGGAACAGGATGGCGAGGATGAACTTGAAGTCGAACTTGCCCTGGGCCGGCACGAAATTCATCATCTCCGCGGGCAGCTTCTCCACTATCCCGGGCAGCCCGCCCACCTTGGCCGCGATGAAGGAGTAGCCGATCAGCGAGGCGACCAGGATCATGATGAACTGGGCGGCGGAGGTGAAAATCAGGCTGACCATCCCGCCCTCGTAGGTGTAGACCCCCACCACCAGCGCGAAAATGCAGATCCAGACATAGAAATTGAGCTGCGGGATGATGATGGAGGCGGCGTAGGCGCCCATGTACATCATCGTGCTCAGCTTGGCGGCGCTCTTGAGCGAGTACATGAAAGCGGTCAGCGTGTGGGCCTTGGGGCCGTAGCGCAGGCCCATAAACTCCGGCACGGTGGTCAGCTTGAGCCGCCGGAACGCCGGCAGGATGAACAGCCCAGCGAAAGCGAACGCCATGTTGCCGGTCCACTCGTGCCAGATGATGCTCACGCCCTGCTGGGCGGCGTTGCCCGCCTCGGCCAGGAAATTGTACATCCCCAGGTTGCAGCCGCCCAGGGCGCAGATCACCAGGGTCACCGGCATAGCGCGGTTGGCCAGGTAGAAATCATCCGTGTTGGACACACTGCGCGCCAGGTATTTGCCCAGGGCCAACATCAGGGCCAGCCAGACGAAAATTATCGCAATGTCATAGCCGCCGATCATCTTTTCTCCAGGTTATTTTAAGCCGGTATTCAGGATATCGGACACCAGCGGTCCGAGAGGGCCGTGACACGGTCGGTTTTTATTGCCCCTGTTGTTTTTCGTGGCGACGGCCGCGCTGAAAATCGATATAAGCCAGAATCGCCCCGCGGGCGATCAGAACTATGACCGTGAGGACAAAACCATAACAGAACATCTCGATCCAGCGCATTGGGAGCCTCCTCGCCGCTGTCAGTCGTACAGGCAGGACGCCGCGGCGGAGGCGTAGGCCTGCAGGCACTCCGGCTCGGCGTCGAAAAAATGGTCCGATGGACATAGAATGTATCCGCCGCCCCCGCCCGCGGCCGCGAAACAGCGCCGCACCTCGGCCGCGGTCTCGGCGGGTGTGCAGCCGGTGAAAAAGTGCACCTGGTCGAACCCTCCGATCATGCAGACCTTGCCGCCGATACGCTCCTTGGCCTCGGCCAGACGGGCATCCGCGCCCATCTCAGGCGGGGTGAAAGTCTCCAGGGCGTCCGGCCCCATGCCAGCGGCCAGCTCCAGCAGCGGCATGATCCCGCCGCACAGGTGGTAGGCGATCCGCTGGCCGGCCGCGTGGGCCAGCGCGATCAGCTCGCTGTCGTAGGGGGCGACAAACCGCTCGAACATATCGGGCGAGATCACCGTGCTGCTGGCCGCGCCGCCGCCCAGTTCCAGGAGGTCGTAGCGCGCCCCGGCCAGAGACCGGACAAACACTTTCTTACGCTCCTGGAGTATTTTCAGCAGGGCGTGGACCCATTCCGGATCATCGAAAGTCTCCATGATCAGCCGCTCGGTGCCCACCAGGCAGGAGGCGTCCTGCCAGCAGCCCGGCTGGCCGTAGATGTCGAAGCAGCAGATGTGGCCGCGCACCAGGCCCCGCTCGCCGAACTCCACCGCCACGCGGTTCACCGCCTCCACATCGCACAGCGGCGCGGTGGCGTAGTCGGCGATCAGCTCGATGTCCTTTTTCTGTTTGATCAGGTGCTCGCTGACCCAGGTGGTGTGACGGTCCCCCTGCAGCACGCAGGTGAGCTCGCCGCGCGGGGTGACGATACGGTAGCGCGTGGTCCGGTACTCGTGGCCGGGGACCTCCTCCTCCAGCACCCGCCAGTTTTCGCTCGCCACCCGCCGGCTCTCCAGGAACCCGGGCTCACCCTGCTGCGGGTCGAAATACTGGCCTTTGGACGGGTCGGGGCGGTGCGGCACGGTCCAGGTGAGGGCATCCAGGCCGAAACGGTCGAAAAAACCCTGCGTGTCCAGGCCCGGCAGACGGTCCTCCAGGAAACTGGGCATGATATGGTGCGTGGTGGCTGGCAAACGGTCCGGGACTCGTCGCTCCAGGGCGGCCAGCATGCGCTGCCGGGAAGTCATCATACTCTCGCTCCTTGACAGGGCGGCCGGGCCGCCCCGCGCTCTCACTCGGGCAGGTCGATATCTTTCTTGAGCTGCATGTACTGGCCGGAGTGGGTCTGCCAGACCTCCGGTATGCGGTCGAACGGGTCGACCACCACGTAAATCCGCTTGCGTCCGCTCAGGCCGCTGACATCCCACTCCACCTCCGCCGCACCGAACTCGCCCGGCTCTATCCGCGGGATTACGGCCTCGCCGATCAGGTGGGCATCCAGGCGGCCCTCGACCGGCTGACGGTCGTAGAAGCGCACCGCCACGTCCCGCGCCTCCCGCGCCCGGGTCAGCCAGCCGTAGAGGTTCTGGTTGCGGATCATGGCGCACAGGCGCACGCTGTCGCCGCTGCGGGAGAAAGTGACAAAGGAGGGATCGACCAGCACCAGGTTGGCCTTGTTGTAGACCGTGATCTCGCGGCTGGTAGTGTTGTTGCCCGTGTCACTCTCCGTGGTTCCCTCTTCCGGCTCCACCCGCACGAAAATCGTGTTGTGCACGTAGCCCGGCACCCCGGCGTGGCTGGCCAGCGAGATACCCTGGCTCGCCCCCAGGTGGCGCTTTTCGGCGCGCCAGGGCACTCCAACCCGGGCGGTGGTTCCGGCGGCCAGAGAGGCGATCACGCTGCGGCCGATCTCCACTCCGCCCTGCTCCGGGTCGCCGTCCCAGAACCGGACCTGCACGTTTTTCGCAGTCTCATCCCCGCGGTTGGTCACCCGCGCGCTGATAAAGACGCTGTCATCCTCGCAGGGACGGTCCTCGGAGAACGTGATGTTCGTGTCCTCCAGCCAGCGCAGACTCACCTTGCGTGGCGCTCCCCCGCGGCCGCTGTCGCGCCAGACCAGCGTGTTCGCCCCCACCTTGAGCTCGGGCAGCAGCTCCGGCCTGTAGAACAGGTCGGCGCTGACCCGCACCCCGCTCAGGCGGCAGCCGGCGGGCTTGCCGGCGGCGCTCAGGCTGAACCGCACCAGGAAAGAGTACTTGTCGGTGCTGTACATGGTGGAACGCTGGGTCTCATCACTGGCCAGCTCGATCTTTTTCTCCCCCGGTCCGGTTGCCTCGCCCAGGCTGACCCAGGTGCGGCCGCTGTCCGCGGAGATTTCCACCGTTACCCGGTCCCCTGCTCCGGCCAGATTCGCCGTGGCCTCGACCTGCATCGAGGGGATGAAATAGGGGCTGCGCACGCGGTAGGTCACACTGCCCGGCTCACCGGCCCGCTCTGGCTGGAACGCGCCGCCCGCGGCTTTGATCCCGGAGCGCGCCGCGGCCTGGACGGCGGCCAGGGCAGGGTCAATATCGAAAATCAGCTTCCCATTGGCATAGAGCAGCGGCGGCACTGTGCTCGCCTCGCCGCCCTCGTTACGGTGGAGCTGCTGCCAGCGGGGGCTGAGGTCCTTGCGGTTCCACCAGCGGCCCTGTTCAGTGCGGCCCAGGACCACACGCTCGCCCTTGCGCAGTGTCAGGCGGCTGTCCCACTCCGGGCAGGTGGCGTGAAACAGGCTCCGGTTGCCGAAATGCGCGTTTTCGCCGTCGTACCAGTCCGACTCGGAGTTGTAGTAGTTGGTCAGGATGGTGAAATAGTCCCAGTGGTTGTTCATGCGGAAACCGTAGTCCAGGCCGCGCCGCACCAGGAAATCGTCCCGGTCCAGGTCGATCAGCGAGGCCACGCTGTGGTTGTCGCGGTTAAGGAAATAGCCGCGTAGCCGGGAATCGTACATGTGCCAGGCGCCGTCGTACTTGACCGCCGTGATCGTGTGCCCGCTGGGCATGCCGATCACCGGGTTTAGGAACACGGTCTCGAACCCGGCCGCGCGCCAGAGGGCGTTGAGCAGCAGTGCGAAGTTGCCGCAGAAACTGTAGCCGTAGAGGCTCACGTACTCCAGGGGGTCGTCGCAGCCCTGGCTGCCGCGGTCGTAAAGGTGCGTGGCCGCGAAATAGAAAATGGCCTTGACCTTTTCCTCGTCGGTCATACCCGGGCGGAGGAGGCTTTGCGCCAGAGCCTCGATGCTGCTGTAATCCAGGCCGCCCGTCACGTGCAGACGGACATTGTCGACCGGGCCCTCGATCTCAAGACTCTGGAACACCGGCGGGGTCTCGCCCTGTACCGAAAGCTCGAACTCAGCCGATTGGCTCTTTATCACCGGGTTGAGTTGCCGCGCGACCGGCGCGACCGAAAGGTCCACCGCAGCGGTCGCGCTGGAGGCAGCCAGGGCCGCAAACACAACAGCGGCAAGCATTGCAGGCCGTATAAGATGATTTTTGAAGTTTTTCACCGGTTCGCCTACATCCACTTGCGCCAGGCGGCGGCATCCAGCCCGAAATCCTTGCCGCTCAAGGTTGCCAGGGCCTTGGCCGCACCCCAGCGCGCCCAGTCGCGGCCCTCGTCGCTGAATTCGTTGCGCGGATCGGTCAGGGCAGTGAGAAGGGCGGGCGCGGCGCGACGGTCGCCCAGGACGCCCAAGGCCACCGCGGCGGCATCCCGGGTGAACAGCGCACCATCTTTGAGCAGTGCGGTCAAGGGCTCGAAAGCCGCCGGGTCGTGGTTCGCGGCCAGGGCCGTGGCCGCGGCCAGGCGCACCCGCTCGTCGCTGTCCTTGAGCCCGCCCAGCAGGACACCGCGCCACGGGCTTTCCGGCCTGGACTCGGCCGCGGCGGCGTGCAGCGTGCCGGTCAGGATATCACCGGCCAGCTCGTAGAGACTAACCCGCACCTGCCAGCTTTCATCCGCGGCCAGTTCGGCGGCGGCCCTTTCGCTCAGCCCGCGCGCGCCCACGGTTTTAAGCCCCTGCACCGCGCGCCAGCGCACGAACCAGACCGGGTCGGACAGGGCGGAGTCCAGGGCCGCCTCGCAGCCGTGTCCACCGGAGAGCGCCAGCGCCTGCACCGCGCGCTCGCGCACCAGGGGGTCGGTGTCCGCGGCGGCTGCCTGCCGCATCAGCGGCAGCGACTCCTGCGGGTAATCAAGCGCCAGGTCGCGCACGGCCTGAAGGCGCACCGCGGCCTGGGGCGAGCCGAGGGCCGTGCTAAGCGCGGCGGGCGTCTCGGCCCGCAGGCCCGCGCAGCCAACCGCCGCGGCCAGTAACGTAATAATGGCTGTTCTCATCGGCAATCCAATCCTCATGCATGCAATTTTTTCATTCAATGCTTCGCGCCGTGAATCCAGCAAAGCCGAAATCGGCGTTCGTGCCTTTTCCGTGACCATTTTTACCGCCCAGGAAATGCCCGATGCCGGGGTCACCCGTCTTGAAGGTGTCATCCACGGCCCGGGCTTTCTCCACACCGTTGACATAGACCGTAATCACGTTGCCGACCACCCTGGCTTTCAGTATATCGCCGTCTTTCAGCCCGTATTCTGGCCCGTGCTTGTCGGCCAGGTAGGTGTACTTGCCCAAGGGGCCCTCCCAGCGGACTATCTGCACATAGGAGCCGGCCCCGCTCAGGCAGCGGGCGAAACACTCGTACCCGGTGGTGCGGTGGGGCGAGCTGCTCCAGCGCAGAAGGATCTCCAGCTCCTGGCTGAAGGTGGAGTCGGGCCGGGCGATACGGACCTCGCCCCAGGCCTCCTGGTCCGGCGGGAACCCGGATAAGATCGCATACGAATCATTGTACCGCGCCGCGCCCACCTCCTCGCCGCTCTGTGTACCGAACGCGAGGCCACCCTCCTTGCGGAACGTGGCCCAGTCGAGGCCTGCGTTCCGCCAGCGCCCGCCCTCGGAGAGCGGGTTCTCCGCGCCCTCGAAACGGGTGCTGTAAGTCTGGGCCAGCGCGGCGGTGCACAGGCAAACCACGGTGCACAGAGCAAGCCCCAGGTGTTTTCCCATCGCAAGCCTCCTCATTGCACGCAGCGCGTATCTCACCACCAGGCCCGGGGCATATCGGCCAGGTCATCCCCGTCGCCGGGCACGCCCGCGGCCGGCCCGTAGAACACGCTGCCGCCATAGGTGGTCAGGTAGAGCATGCCGGGGTGGTGCGGGTCGGGCACGGGACGGTGCCCCCACTTGAACCGGTAGCCCTCCAGGCGCTTCCAGGTTTCACCCCGGTCGACGCTACGGTAGGCCGCGTTCTGGAAAGTGTTGATATAGACCGTGGACGGATCCTGTATGTCCAGGGCCGCGGCGTAGACCCGGCAGCTCTCGTCGAAAGTCTGTTTCCAGGTTTTCCCGCCGTCATCGCTACGGTAAAGCCCGCCGCAGATATCCTTTCCGTCCGCTGTCCGCGGCCAGCAGCTCAGGTACATGCGGTTGGGGTCAGCCGGGTCGATCAGCAGGTCGCTGGGGGCGTTGACCCCGGCGGGAAGCTCCATCCTCTGCCAGGAGGCAGCGGCATCCTCGCTCACGTACAGGCCGCCGTCCACCACCGTGTCGTTGTCCGGCCAGCCGCGCACGCACAGACAATAGAGGCGTCCGCCGGCCAGACGGGTCTCCCAGGCGTAGGGGTGCTCGCCCAGGCCCGTGGCGCAAAGGTTCCAGCTTGCCCCACCGTCCGTGGACTTGTACACCCCCTGGTCGAACACGCAGGCATACAGGGTGCGGCTCTGGGGCGGGCTGGCCGGGTCAACCAGGATATGGGTGACCACCGAATGCTCAGGCAGGCCATTACAGCTCTTGCGCCAGGTGCGGCCACTGTCCTCGGAGAGCACCACCCCGCCCAGGCCTTTCTGGAACCGTCCGGGCGCGAACTGCGAGCGCCGCGGCAGCGAGTGCACGTTGGCCCAGACCGACCACATCCGGCCTTTCACTGTGGGGTCGAACTCCGCCCAGTAGCAGGTATTGACCCAGTCCCCGGGGATACCCTCGATGTTGTGGAACCAGCTCTCGCCCCCGTCGTAGCTCTGGAACAGGCCGACATCGATATACGAGATCGCCAGATGTTTCGGGTCGAAGGGGTCGAAATGCAGGCCGTAACAGCAGATCACATCCAGGCCGGTGCCGGTGCAGGAACTGTCGGGGTGGTTGACCGAATAGACCTGCCGCCAGCTCGTGCCACCATCCAGGGTGCGGTAGGCGCGGCCGTAATCGGTGCCGTAGCAGACCTCCGGATCGGTGGGTGAAACCCCCATGCTGATCGGCACGCCGCCCCAGCCGGGGCCGTAGTCACGGCCCAGCCAGGAGCCCTCGTAATTGCCCGAGAGCACTGCCCGCGAATCGGCGAGGTAGACCGTATTCCAGGAGTCTCCCGAGTCCCGGCTGCGCAGGATGAACTCATGCTCCCCGGCCGCGCGGCTCACGCTGTCCTCGGCCTCCGAATACCCGGACAGGTAGAGATGCTCCGGCGCGCCCTCGCAGACCGCGAAACTGGCAAAGCTCTTGACCCGCTCGTTCCGGACAGTCTTCAGGATACCGCCGTTGACCGGCTCCCAGGTGGCTCCCAGGTCGCGGCTGCGGAACAGTCCGCCCTCCAGGCGGTCACCCTCGTACCGGGTGCGTGTCAGCACGTACAGGACCGCCGCACGGTCAGTCCCCACGCCGCCCTCCGCGGACTGCGCCCTCCCGGCCGGCAGCGGGTGAATCACTGTCTCTCCGTCCGCTTTCACCTCGACACAGGTCGAGTCGGTGATCGCGATCAGAGCGCCGGGCTGCCCAGCCCCGGACAGAGCGACCAGCGCCAGAACCTTGCTGCCCGGTAGCGCCGCCATCTGCCGCCAGGAAACCCCACAGTCGGAGCTGGCCATCAGGATAGCCTCGCCCTCGGGCTTCTCCCCGCGCAGCGGGATGTAGGGTGTCAGGGGTGACATCCCGAGGTAAATCCGGTTCGAGTCCGCCGGATCCACCCGCACCTTGTCGATCGAGCGGTCCGGCAGCCCGGGCGACATCTGCGAGGGCAGCAGCGACAGGCTCTGCAGCTTCTCCAGCGGCTTGAATTTCAGCGGGTCGGGGTAGACAATCTCCCAGTGCGCGCCGCCGTCCCGGCTCCGGCAGAGAAGGCTCAATCCTGAGCCGCGGTCCTCGTCGTGAAGGTAGCCTCGGGTGGAGGCATAGACTGTCCCGCTGCTTGCCGGGGCGAACTCGAAATCGGTCACCACGGTCCAGAGGTTGAACAGGCCCCAGCTGCGGCCGTCATCCCGCGTGTAATAACCGGCGGTCATATCGCAGCGCATCAGCACGTGGCTGGGGGCGGACGGGTCGACAGTCGGGTCGAACAGCCCGCCTCCGCCGCCCGGGCCGATCACTTTCCAGCCCGCGGGGGAGGCGCTCTCTTTCGCTGCATCCCCCCCGGCCCCGGAGCAACCGGCGCCGGACGCAAGGCCCAGTGCGACCAGACCCACGGCCAGCCAGCGTCTCAGCCCCTGCCCCGGACCGCTGTTCTGCTTCGGCTCTGTGCGTGTCATCCCCTTATCCTTCATTCTCACCACCAGGCGGATGGCATGTTGACAATGTCCTCCACCGCGCCGGGCACACCCGTGGACGGTCCGACAAACACGCTGCCGCCGTAGGTGGTCAGGTAGATCAGGTCCGGCCGACGGGGGTCGATGTTGGGCCGCTGGCCCCACTTGAAACGGTAGCCCTCCAGGCGCTTCCAGCTCTCGCCCCGGTCATCGCTGCGCCAGGCCGCGTTCTGGAAAGTGTTGATGAAAATGGTTTGCGGGCTGGCCGGGCTCACAGCCAGGGAGTTCACCCGCACCCGCTCGTCGAACACCCGTTTCCAGCTCGCTCCGCCGTCCTCGCTGCGGAACACGCCGCCGCCGGTGTCCACGCCGTTGTCGCCCTGACGGGTCCAGCAGGCCAGGTAGAGGCGTTTGTCGTCCGTCGGGTCTACCTGGATGTCGTGCGGTGCGACCACCCCTTCGGGCAGGGCCACACTCTGCCAGGAGCCGCCGCCGTCCGTGCTGGAATACAGCGCGCCGGGCACGGTTTCCGGCCCGCGCCGTCCGCGGGTCATGAGCAGCAGCAGCCGCCCGCCGGAGGTGCGGGTGATACGCCAGGCGTAGAGGTTGCCGCCCAGGCCGTTGTTGGCCAGGCTCCAGCTCGCCCCGCCGTCGATCGAGCGGTACACGCCCTTGTCGAACACGGTGACATAGAGGTGACGGCTGTCCACCGGGCTGTCCGGATCGACCAGCACGCAAGTGGAGACCGCGTTGTCCGGCATCCCGGTTCCGGCCACGCTCCAGGAGCGGCCGCCGTCCGCGGTCACTGTCACTCCGCCCTGGTTGCGGTCGAACCGCCCGTCCCGGCCGAACATCTTGTCGCGGGGAAGGTCGTGCGCGTTGGCCCAGACCGCCCAGGCGCGGCCCTGAACCTTGGGGTCGAAAGTCAGCCAGTAGCAGGTGTTGGTCCAGGGGAAAGGCGTCCCTTTCACCGAGTGCAGCCAGGTCTTGCCGTAGTCCAGGGTGTGGAACAGGCCGATGTCGGTGTAGGTGATGAAGAAATGGTTCGCGTCGAACGGATCGAAAATCACGCCGTAGCAGGTGGTGACATTCAGGCCGCTGGTGGAGTACGAGCCGTCCGGGTTGTTGTGGCTGTCGATTTCCTTCCAGGTTTTGCCGCCGTCGCGCGAGCGGTAGGCGCGCCCGGCGTCCGAGCCGAACACCAGGTCGGGGTTGTGCGGGTCGACTCCGATGTCGATCGGGTTGCCGCCCCAGCCGGGCCCCCACTGCTTGTCGAGCCAGGAGCCCTCGTGGTTCCTGGTCAGGTAGCCCTTGTCGTCGGACAGCCAGACCGGCTGCCAGGCGCCGCCGCTGTCGGAGGTCTTGAAGATGCCGTACTGCCATGCACCCGCCTTGTCGCGGGCCTCGCGCGCGTTGGCGCTGGAGATGTAGGCCACCTCGGGACGGGTTTCGCAGACCGCCAGGCCGCGCAGCTCGGGCACGCCGTTCTCGGGCACCTCGTAGCGCAGGCCGCTGCCTGCCTCCTGCCAGCTCTTTCCACGGTCGCGGCTGAGATACACGCTGCCCGCGACCTTGCCATCCTTGCGCCCGTAGCCCACCACATAGACCACGCTGCCGTCCTTGCCCACGCCGCCGGCGGTGCAGACCGCGAACTCGGCCGGCAGGGGCAGCGGGGTCACGGCGCCCTTGACCACATCCACCAGGGCGCCCGACTTTTCGGTGATCACCAGGACCTCATCCGGCTTGCCGTCCGGCGCGCCCGGGTACAGCCCCAGCACGCTCCGGCCCGGCAACTCGGCCGCGGTGCGCCAGGACCCGCCCGCATCGTCCGAAACCATCAGCATGGCCTGGCGCAGCGGGGCCTCACTGCCGCGGCTCATGTAGGTCTCGAGCGGGGCCATGCCCAGGAATATCCGCTGGTTGTTGGAGGGATCGACCTCCACTTTCTGGATCGTGGCGTCCGCAGTGCCCTGGACTACCTGGGAGGGAAGCACCTGGCGGCTCTGCGGCAGGCTGAGAGTGGTGTCGGCCTTCGACATGTCGGGGTAGACAATGCGCCAGGAGCGGCCCTTGTCCGCCGAGCGCAGCAGGAAACCCACTCCGCTGCCGCGGTCCTCGCTCCAGAGGAACCCGCGCGCGGCCACGTAGATCACGTTCGGGTCCACCGGGTCGAACTCGAAGGCCTCGGGGACGTTGCAAGTGTAGAACATGCGCCAGTTGTCCCCACCGTCGTAGCTGATATAAGCGCCGGTCATGTCGCAGTGGGCCAGCATTAGATTGGGGTCGTGCGGGCTGACCGTGGGCTTGAAAATACCGCCGCCGCCGCCGGGGCCGATCACCTGCCAGCCGCAGGTGGTTAGGTCGGCCGCGGCCTGGGGCGCGGCGGCGGATTGCTCCGCCTGCGCCGTGCAGCCGCAGAGCGCGGCCGCAACGAGCAGCGAGGTGAGCCGCAACGCAAGGGACAATCCGAACTGTGAGCGCATCCTGACTTCTCCTGTTGAGAGTGAACCTCTCCGCTCAGGCCGGCCGGGTCAGATGCCCGGATACCATTTCACGGCGTTGTCGTGGAAAATCTTGCGCAGCACCTCGGCCGGAAGGGCCAGGCCGCGGAACTTGCCGTTGACCTCCCAGACTTCCATCTCCTGGTCCGTGGCGAAATACTTGAAGTCCTTGTCGTAAGTCGTCTTGATCTTGACCACGGTGCTGTCGATGGAGGTCTGCATGTATTCGCGGCCGGCGCCCAGGTCGGTGCCGTAGAGCACGCGGTCCTGGTACTTGATCAGGAAAGCGCGCACTTTCTCGCGGTCCTGCACCTGGAGGTGGCAGACCCGCGCGGCCATGTCCACGGCGAAATTGGGGTAGAGGTCGAAGCGCTTGGCCAGCTCGTCCACGTCCCACTCCACGCTGCCCAGGTGGCAGCCCACCACGCGCAGGTTCGGGTGATGGGCCAGAACGCTGTCGCGCGCTGCGACATGCTTCCAGTAATGCGGAATCTCGGGGTGCAGGTAGGCGTGGTACTGGGGGAACTCGGCGAAATACTTGCGGTCGTTGTTCACGGTCATGGAGTCGAGCGGCAGCCAGCAGTTGCGCGGCTCGCCGATATGGGCCACCAGGGTGCGGTTCTGGCTGGCGATGTAGTCGAAGATCGGGTCGAAACGCGGGTCGTTGATCATCACGTAGCTGCTGTCCGGGTCCTTGAGCACCATGCCGATCTCTTTCCAGACCTTGACCGCCACCGCGCCTTTCTCGAAGCCGTCCTGGATCGTGGCCAGGGCTTTCTCTTTCCAGTCAGGATTGTTCCAGTTGTAGAGCGGGAACGTGGTGGCCCAGGCCACCCGCTCGGGGTACTGCTCGTGAAGGCGCGCGGCCAGGGCGATCTTGGCGGCCACCTTGGCCGAGTCGGTCAGGCCCACGGTGCAGATAGTGAGCCATTTCATATGGTAGCCGTCCAGGCACTCGAACAGCGGCGGCAGCTCTTCATCCAGCACACCCATGTAATGCGCGTGCGCGTCGATCTTGGGCATGGCCGCCAACTCCTCCGCGCTCATCCCCTGCTCCGCGGCCGCGGGCTGCGGCTGGGCGCCGCCCGAGCAGCCGAGACCCAGCAGCGACAGGACAAGCAGCGCCGCCCCCAGGAACACCACAGCCGCCAGGCCTCTCTCACTCACCTTTCCGCTCGCCATCTCATACCTCCGTCTCCGTTTAACTTCAATGCCCATAAGGGCCTATCACAGCTTCAATTTCAGATCCCGGGAAACCAAGTCTTCGCGTTGTCGCAGAATAACTTCTTCAGCACCGAATCGGGCAGGGCCAGGCCCTGGAACTGTCCCGGCACTTTCCAGTCGGTCAGGAGCCCGTCCGTGGCGAAATAGCGGATGTCCTGAGCGTAAACCGAGTCGGTGCGGGCTAGCGAGGCCGCGAGCGGGCGGGTGGGGTCGCCGGCGCTGTCCACCACCAGGTCGGTGCCGTAGAGGATACGGTCCTGGTACTTGAGGACAAAGTCGCGCACTTTTTTCCGGTCCTGGAGTTGCAGATAGTAGACCCGCTCGGCCAGGTCCACGGCCAGGTTGGGGTAGCGCTCCAGGCGCGCCGCCACCTCGTCCACGTCGAACTCCAGGCTGGCCAGGTGGCAGCCTACCACGCGCAGGCGCGGGTGCGCGGCCAGCATGCGGTCGCGGGCCGCGATAATGGTCCAGTAGTCCGGCATCTCGGGGTGCAGGAAAGCGTGGTACTGCGGGTGCTGCCCATAGTAGTCGCTGTCGTTGGGGCTGAGCATCTTGTCCAAAGGCAGCCAGCAGCTGCGCGGCTCGGCGATATGGGCCACCAGGGTGCGGCCCTGGCTCTCGATATAGTCGAGCAGCGGGCCGAACCGCGGGTCGTCGATCTGCACGTAGCCGCCGTCCGGGTCCCTGAGCAGCATGCCGATATCCTTCCAGACCTTGACCCCCACCGCGCCCCGCTCGAACCCGTCCCGCAGCGCGGCCAGGGCTTTCTCCTGCCAGCCGGGACGGCCCCACTCGTAGAGCGGAAAAGTGGTCACCCAGGCCAGGCGCTCCGGGTGCGCGGCGTGAAGGCGGGCGGCGGTCTCGACCTGACGGCGCAGGTGCTGGCTGTCATCCACCGCAGTGCAGATCGTGAGCCATTTGATGTTCCAGCGCTCCAGGTCGGCCAGCCAGGCCGCCTCGTCCTGCGGACGGATGGACATCACGTGCGCGTGGGCGTCCACCTTGGGCCAGGCGGCCGGCTCCTGCGAGCCCGACTGGGCCTGCGCCGGCGAAAGCACCGCGCCGGCCGCAGTCAGCGCGGCCAGAGCCAGCATCACTCCCAGAAAATGAAAACCGATCAGGTTGGACATACACGCCTCCAGTGTCCGCCTCTCACGTCTCAGTACACCTCACCCCAGACCAGCTTGCCTTTCTCTTTCAACTGAAGCGCATAAGCCCCGTCCGGCTCCAGCGGCTGGGCGCAGCACCAGCGGTAGGGCCGCGCCACGCCGTTGGTCACGATCTCGCCGCGGATCAGCACCTCGCGGCCGAACATGTCCTCCGGCAGTACGAACTGGGCCTGGCGCACCTTGCCACCGTAGGGCTGTCCGGCGTCCAGGCAGCCCGAGGCGCGGTAAGAGCCGTCGCGGCTTTCCACGCTCACCCGCAGATAGCCCGGCGCCCCGGCCACGCCATCGTTGGTGAAACCAATAATCAGCTCGGGACGGTCCCAGCGCTCGCGCTGCCAGAGCCAGGAGGGTCGCACCCGGTGGCCCATCCGGGCCTCCAGGGCCTCGAACGCCCGCGGGAACCGCTCGCGGTAGAGGCGGAGGTTCTCGCCCTCGGTCCAGAGCGCCCAGTAGTTGGCCCCCAGGTCCAGCACATGCAGCATGGACTTGTCCTTGGCGCTCACCCCGGCGGCGTCCACCGGGATTTTGTCCAGCGCATGGGCGCGCGCCCAGCCCTGCTCGATCACCACCGCCAGCCAGGGGGGACGGTGGGCCAGGCGCTCGATCTGGATCGGCTCGTCGTGGATGATGCTGTCCGAGCGCAGCCAGCCGCCCGCGCGGACAGTCATGTCCAACACCTCGTTGTTGCCCACGTGGTTGCCATCCGGCTGGGTGTTGGCCGCCAGCGGTATCCGCTTGAAATTCTCGAACTGGATACGAGTCAGCTCCACGAAGGTCTTTTCGGCGGTGTAATAGTCGTTGAACGGGGTCCCGGCGCCGCTGGTGTGGCCCTCGCCCCACCAGCCGTACATCATCAGGTCGATGAACTCCACCTCGCCGCTGGAATCGAATCGCGCGGCCAGAAGCTCGTTCAGCTCGCGGAAAGCCTTGATGAACTCGGGGTGGTCGTAGCGTGGCTCGAACATCTGGTCCCCGCGTCCCGGGTAGGGGCCGATGGGCACCAGGGGCACCTTTTCGAGCAGGAAATCTGGCAGGGCGCGGTAGCCGGCCGGGACCGGCTTCGGGTTGGACATCTGCACGCGGAACGCGATGCGCTGGCCGTGGCGCTTGGCGGCATCGAGAGAGACCTGCCAGACCGGGGCCAGGTCAAGCCGGCCGGGGGCGCTCTGCACGTCGCGCCAGTCGCAACGGATGTAGATCACGTCGTTGAACGGCAGCGCGGCCAGGGTCTCAACCGCGTCCTCCAGCTTCTGCTGCCCGCGCCGCACCGCCAGGGCCGGGCCGCCCTCCTCCCAGGCGTAGCCGACAAACCCGACGCCGAAATTGCGGATATGGGCCGCGCTCTGTGAAGTGCTGCCGATCGTGGCCCAGACCTCGCTCTGCTCGATGCCGAAGGGGCCCTGGTTCAGACGGTCGGGCGCCGGGGGGCCGGAACCGAAATCGTAGCCCTCCCAGAGGTGCGAGGGCCCCTCGGCTTGGGACACCCCGGGGGCGGTCCCGCCCAGAAGGGCCAGCGCGGCGCCGGCCCGGATCAGCTCACGTCGTTGCATGCGTTCTCCTCGAGGCTCAGCGCAAGAGCACCATTTTGCGGGTCAGGCTGTGCGCGCCGGCCTGCAGACGGTAGAAATAGACCCCGCTGGGCAGGGTGCGGCCCTGCTCGTCCGCACCGTCCCAGAACACCGTGTACACCCCGGCCTCCCTGGTCCCGTCGACCAGGGTGCGCACCAGCTGGTTCCGGAGGTCGTAGACCTTAAGCGAGACCCGGACGGGGGCCTGCGACTCCGGCAAGCTGAAAGGGATGACAGTCTGCGGGTTGAACGGGTTGGGGTAGTTCTGGGACAGGCTGAACGCGGCGGGCAGGATGGAGCGCCGCGAGGCCTCATCCAGCGCGGCCAGCAGCGCGGTGCGCTCGTTTTCCTTGAGCGGCAGGCTGCTCATCTGCTGCAGCACGTACTCGCGGTCGGCCGGGGCCAGGGCGGTTCCACCGTCCTTGCCCGCTGACGCCGCGGCCAGCACGGGCAGTCCGCAGCGTCCGGCCAGGATGTCCTTGAGCATGCGGTAGGGGTCGAGCACGCTCAGACGGCCGTCGCCGTCGTAGTCCGCGGCAGTGTCGGTCGGGTGGTCGCGGCGGAACAGCAGGAACGAGATCACATCCGCCAGCGTGGAGCGTCCGTCACCGTTCCAGTCGCAGTCGAGCGCGCCGGTGGCGGACTGGCCCTCGGTCACGAAAGGCTGGTGCCAGCGGCTCCACTCGGACCAGGCTCCATCGCTGCCGCTCTGGCGCACCCGGACCCAGTAGCGGGTGCCCGGGTCGAGGGCGGTCCGGCCCTCCAGTGCGCCGCTGAACCGCCCGGTCGCCGCGTCCACGCGCAGCGTGTCGGCCGTGCCCTGCACCGCGCCGTGCCAGACCGCTTCGCCCTGAAGCGACTGGGACAGCTCCGCCTCCCAGCCCGCCTGGGTCCCCGGCCCGTGGTAGGGCCGCTTGATCAGCGTGGGGTTCACCGAGGTGGTCACCGGGCCGATGGGCGCGGTGGAGACGACGTAATTATCCAGCCAGCGGGTCTGCTTCACCGGTGAGCCCTCGTTCCAGTAGGCTTCCAGGAACAGGGCGTTGAGGGCGTGTACGGTGTAGCTGCCGCGGAAATTCATGTTGTGGCGCTCGGTCTCCAGGTGGCCGTCGATCCAGAGCTGCGTCTCACCGTCCGATTTGCCGGGGGTGTTGAGCTTACAGCGGACCTCCACGCAGACCCACCAGCCCGATTCCTCGGTGCTGGAGATTCTCATCTGGGCGGAGGGCGAGTTGCCCAGCCAATGCATGGCGTTCCAGTCGTTGTAACCGGTGGAAAGCACCTGGTCGCCCTCGACGCAGCTCACCGGGTCGAGGGTGAGGGTCTCGTTGCTCGACCCCCAGACATGATCGATCATGGCCTGGGCCCAGCTGCCGTTGACAATGCTGGTGATACGGCTGAGCTTGGCCTCGGCGCCGCCGGTCCAGCCGTACTGGTGCAGCACGTAGACCCGCCAGTAGACCTCCTCGAACTTCTCCCCGGCCTTGACCACGGTGGTGCCGTAGGGGCTGTCGCCGAAGAACAGCTTGCGGTTGCCCGTGCCCTGGGAGCCCTTGTCGTAGACACAGGGCAGCGAGCCGCCCTGGCCCCCGAACCCGACCCGCGTGTCGAGATCGTTCTGTCTCTCGGTGTATTCGGTCCTGTCGCTGCTGAAATCATCGTACCAGATCGTGCTGGCGGCGGC
>JAJFUG010000094.1 GCA_021372515.1 bacterium | reverse complement strand
CCCCCCCTGAATAATTGTCAAGTCTTTCTCATGTTGTCTGTTTTCCAATTGTTGCATTTGTCATATTTTGAAACATTCATATCAAATATCTCCTTTAACACCAAAGTATTATTATAGCATTTACCTAATAACATTTCCCGTTGCTTGTGCCCCTCCAGAGCAGGGAAAGGCTATCTCGTTACACCCTGTCCTTTACCGCAACTGTGAAGGCTGTTCCGAGCCATCCGGCAAACACAAAGGGCCGGCTCCGCATCCCTCACAGAGTCGGCCCTTCGCTAAGGTCTCGATTATTCAGGCTTGGCCGGTCGCGCTCATTGCGCCAGAAGTTTCAGCAGGCCGAGCAGGTCGAACACGTTCAGCGCCCCGTCGGCGTTGACATCCAGCCCCGCGGATGGCTGACCGCCGTCCTTGAGCGCCTTGAGCAGCTCGAGCAGGTCGAACACGTCCAGCCGCCCATCCGCGCTGGCATCTCCCCTGAGGACCGTTGTCAGCACCGCGGGACGCTGGTAGGCGTAGAAAAACCCGAGGTCCTCCCCGCTCAGACCGCTCAGAACAACCGGCTCCAGGAAAGCATGCTCCTGCGGGTCGTAGGGCAGGAGCGCGGGCTGGCTGGACTGCCAGTTGGGAAGGAAAAACCAGAGCTTGCTGTTGTCGTGCGAGGCAGTGAACCAGGGCGTGAAACCGGCGTAGTACTGCGACAGGTCAATCTCGTGCAGGGGCGTAAGACGGTCTCCGGTGTCCCAGTACACGACTTCCGCGAACGACTTGCAGCCCGGGGGCGTGTTCTGGAAGGCGATCACTCCGGCCCGGTCAGCCGAGGCCACCAGCTCCGGCTCGAAATTCGACTCCGGCGCGCCGCTCGAGCTGGAATAGGAGGAGCAGTAGAACCGATTCTGGTACTCGGTCCTCAGCGGGTCGAGGCTCACCACCTGCAGGCTGTTGCCGCCCAGAAGGTAAAAACGCGCGCCCAGCGAATCGCTGCGCAGGGAGGTGCAGAAGGCGCTTCCCACCTTTTCGCTTCTCACCACCGCGTTGTCCAGCGGGTCGACCAGGAACAGGTAGCCCGAGCGGACAGTCTCGCCGTTCAGCTTGTCCGACCCGCAGATCGCCACACGGCCATCCGCCGGAACAATGACCGGCTCGCTGGTCAGGAAAACTTTCTCTGAAAATCCGGAGGCCTCCTGAGCGCTGCCGTCCCGCAGGTCCAGCCGCAGGAGGCAGAACCCGTCACCCGAGCTCTTCATCGTCGGTACGAAAGCGTAGGCGTTGTCCGCTGTCAGCGCCGGCACGCTCTTGGCGAAAGCCCTGCAATCGAGCCCCACGCTCCAGCGCAGGCGGAAATTGGGAATGTCCACCAGGCTGACCCGGCTCTCGAAAATGTCCACCACCACCGCCAGCGCGCCGTCCCGGCTCCAGCCGGCGATCCGGCCGCCGTGGCCGTTGATCTTGCCCACAATCCGCTGCTGTTCGGTGTCGTACAGCAGCATCGAGCTCGAGGCGCCACCCTCGTGCAGAGCCAGGAGAAGGTTATCCGGGGAGGCGGGGGTCTCGGTGATCCGGAAACCGGGCTTCACCGCCGGGGCCGAGTCGGGGTAGACCTGGCTCACGCCCCCGCTCTCGGTGTATCTGAGATAGTATCCTATCCGGCTCCCCGCAGGCTGCGGTGGAATCTCAGCGCGGGCCGAGCCGGCCCGGAGGCTGTCGGGCGAAACCTCGACTGTCCGCTCCGCGCCGCCGTCCACCGTGTAGACCAGCTCGATTTTAGACAGGTTCAACAGACTGTCGAGGCAAAACTCGACCGGGTAGGGATAAGTGCTGTTCGGTGTGTCCCCGAAAACGACCAGCCTCGCGGTTTTCGGCTGGTCCACCAGGGAAATGAGCCGGGCCGGGCCGCTGCCCCCGGCGTCCGGACCGGCTTGGAGTGGAGTCACTATCACTGCGCCAAGCGCCAGCGCCAGGAGCGCCGTCAACCGCAGCAGCCTGCGCGGCTTGATCATAGTCCACCCCCTGTCATGGCAATAAGGGATTCTCAGCCGATATTATTCGTTGCATTGCAACGCAATTCTATTTAATGTTTATATTAAATCATTCTAAATCCGCCTCCCGCACTTGTCAAGAACATACCTGCCTTTTCTTTCTTTTTTTACTTTCTTTACTCTTTTGTCATTTTCTTCCTGCCCCTGTCCTCAACACGGACCTGTTCTTGCCAGCCCGGCAGCAGAGTGCTATTTTCATCGTAACTCACTTCCACAAGAGGCCGCATTTGCTCAACCTCATCCTCATCGCCGTCTGCGGCGCGACCGGGGCCCTGGCCCGCTGGGGCCTGGCCGGGCTGGTCCAGCGCGCGGCGCCGGGCAGCCTGTTCCCGTGGGGCACCCTTTCCGTGAACCTGGCCGGCTGCTTCCTTTTCGGCCTGCTCTGGGCCGCCGGCGTGGAGCGCCTCAACCTGGGCCCTCAGTTCCGCGCCGCCGCCCTGGTGGGGTTCATGGGCTCGTTCACCACCTTTTCCACCTATGCTTTCGAGAGCGCCGGCATGCTGGCCGAGGCGCAGTGGGCCACTGCGGTTTTCAACATTCTGGCCCAGAACGCGGCCGGGGTGGCCCTGATGTTCCTGGGGTTCGCCCTGGGACGGCTGTTCTGAACGGGGAGGCATCAAAATGAATTCACCGCAGGAGGCCGAGCTGCTGCGCGTCTTCATCGGCGAGAGCGACCGCTGGCACGGCAAGCCGCTCTACCAGGCCATTGTCGAGATCGCGCGGGTCTGGGGCCTGGCCGGGGCCACGGTGCTCAAGGGCCAGATGGGATTCGGCGCGGACAGCCGCATGCACACGGCCAAAGTCCTGCGCCTGTCCGAGGACCTGCCCATCGTGGTGGAGATTGTGGACAGCACCGAGAAGATCGAGGATTTCCTGCCCGAGCTGGATGGGATGATCGAGGAGGGGATGGTGACGATCGAGAAAGTGCGCGTCCTGGCCTACCGTCACAACGGCGGCCGGAGCAAGATTTGAGATTGAAAAAGGTTTTTCCGCCCGCCTGCCCGGCCAAATGAAAAGGGCACGGCATGCCGTGCCCCCACAGGAAACAAACACAATCCAGATACAACACCGCTTCTCAGGCCCGCGGACGCACCCCCAGGCCGGGTTCGGCGGGAAGGTGCATCCGGCCGCGCTCGAACCGCATGCCCTCGAACGGGTCATCGCCGATGAGCGCAGCGCCGTCCAGGTCGGCCCAGTCCACCAGCGGGCTCAGGTGCGCCGCGGCTGTGATCAGGATACTGGACTCCAGCATGCAGCCGAGCATGATCCGCAACCCGTGGGCGCGGGCGCAGCCGATCATCTTTAGGGCGTGGCGCACCCCTCCGCACTTGACCAGCTTGATGTTGATCGCGTCGAACAAGCCCACGCAGCGCGGGATGTCGCTCAGGCGCTCGCAGGACTCGTCCGCCATCAGGGGCAGCGGGCTGTTCTGCCGCAGCCAGCGCTGGCCCTCCACCTCGTGGGGCGGCAGAGGCTGCTCGACAAACTCCACCCCGTACTCGACCAGCTTCTCCATCAGTTGCAGCGCCTTATGCGGCTGCCAGCCGCAGTTGGCGTCCACCCGAAGAGTGGCGTCCGGGGCCTCCTGGCGCACTATCTCCAGGCATTCCATGTCCGAGGGCCCGCCCACCTTGATCTTGAGGATCGGGTAGTCTTTCACCTCGCGCACCTTGGCCCGCACTTCCTCAGGCGAGGCGATCCCGATCGTGAAACTCGAAAGCGGCGTCGCGGCCGCGTCCAGGCCCAGCAGCGCGTGAAGGGGCTGCCCGCAGAGCTTTCCGGCCAGGTCGTACAGGGCGCAGTCGATTGCCGCCTTGACCGAATAGTTCAGCGCCAGGGCGCCGTCCAGCTCGCGCATCAAGTTCTCGGCCTGCCAGGGGCCCGCCGCGCGCTCGACCACAGGACGGATCGTTTCCAGTGCGGCCAGCACAGTGGCCCGGTTCTCTCCGTAAATCTGAAACGGCGCGGCCTCGCCCCAGCCCACCACGCCCGCGTGCTCCAGGCGCACGATTACGTTCTCGAACACGTCCCCGGCCACCTCCTTGACCGCGATCTTGAACGCGTGCCTGGGGTGGAGGTCCACCGGCTCGAAACTCATTTTCATGGCAAGTCCCCTCTGGAAAGCGCACCGCAGCGGCGCGCGGGCTCTGGGTCGGTCCGTCCCCCCAGGACGGCGGAAATTTACTACAATCTACACCTGCCCGGCCCCCTTCGCCAGAGCCAAGACACCCCGGGAGGGGCGCTTCTTGCCCGAGGATTACTGAGGGGTTAGATTTGCCTTTCAATATGCTGTCCCGAAAACACATCTCTTCACTATTTGAACGGGAGACCCGGATGCGCCGGGCTGCGGCTTTTCTCGCCGGACTGATCCTGCTGTGCGCTGTCCGTCACTCGGCGGCCCTGGAAAGCTCACGGGCCGAGCTTTTCCTGCGTGCCCTGGCTGCCGCGGACAGCACGGCCCTTGACAGCCTGATCGATCCATCAGCCGTGAGCATGGCCGCCCGGCTGGGGATACGCTACACGGACCAGACGGTCAAGTGCCTGATCGGGTCCGGGCTGGAGGAGGGGGCCGCCCGGGCGCTGCGCGTGGCCGGACAGTTGCCGCGCTACCGGATTGAGGACCTGGGCTCGGGCTTCAGCCGCCTGGAGCTGGAGCCCGCCGTCCCGGGCCACGGCTGGTATTTCCGGGGCGAAAGAATGGTTTCGCCGCTCGACTGGTTCACCCGCGGCTGGCATGTGACCGAGACCGCCCACCTGCGCCTCCTGAGCGCAGACAGCCTGGACTCCACAGCGCGCTGCGCCGAGTTGCTCGAGCGTTTCACCGGGCAGGTACTTGACCGTCTGGAGTTCCCGGACTCGGTGCGGCAGCGCCTGGAGCGGAGAAAGATTCTCTACGTCCTGTGCCGGGATGAGGACGAGTTCGAGCGCCTGACCGGCTGGCGCGCCCGTGGGGTGTGCCTCCTGGCCTGGGACTGCGTGGTCTCGGTCTGGCCCTGCCACTACCACGAGCTGGTGCACGAGCTGGTGAACCTGCGCCTGGGTGTGCTCGCCAGCGACACGCACCCCTTGTTCCTGGAGGGGCTGGCCGTGGGCCTGGGCGGACGGGGCGGGCGCGAGGTGCGGGTGATCCTCGACCTGGCCGCGTTTCTCGTCGGCGGCGGCCTGCTGGACTACCCCGCCCTGCTGGAGCGCGGCGCGTTCCAGGAGCAGGATGCCAGCCTGTCCTACCCGGTGGCCGGCCTCTACAACCGCTTCCTGCTCGAGCACCTGGGGCCCGCGCGCTATCTTGAACTCTACCGCCGCTACAACACCGCGCCCGGCTCGCCGCAGTGGAGAGCCGCCGTTGACCCGGCCGACCTGCCCCCGGAGCACGCCTGGCGGCAGTATCTGGAGCGCCGCACACAGTTCGAGGGGGTGAGCCTGGAGGGCCCGCCCGAGGGTGCCGCGCCCCTGGCCGAGGGCGAGGGCTGGTCGGTCTGGAACGCCCCGGGTTCGCTGGCGTTCAGCCTGACCGATTCGCTCTTTGTCGGCCTGCCCCCCCTCTGGGACAGCCGCAACCCGGCTTTCTCCCGCCAGGGCCCGGTCGACCTGGGCGGACCCGTTTTCCTGGTCACCGCCGACAGCGAGGAGGTCCGCCTGATCGACCGCGCGAGCGGCAACCTGAGCGCCAATTTCGTCCAATCCCTCAGCCTGACCGGCCGGAGTGTGCCGCAAAACGGCGGACAGTTCCGGTTCCGGCTGGCCCGTGGCCTGTTCTGTCCCTGACCGGCCCAACCCTTGACAGTTTAATGCAGTAATTGTATTTTATTGGGCTTGCGGAATAGTGAGGGGGAGAATCTGGCCCCCGGGCACGCTCCCGCAATGACATCCGAGCAGCCGGGGCACAGGCCGAATAATTTGACAGTCACAGCACAATACTTTATTTTGAAGGACTTTACCTGCATCCGGGTGCTGTCGGCGACACAATCCCCACCCGCTGACCTCTGGGGCGTCGACAAGCGGTAAGTCACAGGACTTTGGATCCTGCATCGTAGGTTCGAATCCTACCGCCCCAACCAGAAAATCCGACCGGGCCGCCTGGCGGCCCGGTTTACTAAAAATCACCGAAAAGGCAAAGCGTAAATGTTCTCCAGCACCGAGCTCAAACTCATCACCGGCAACGCCAACCGTCCCCTGGCCGAACGGATCGCCCAGTTTCTGGGCGTGGGGCTCAGCCCGGTGACAGTGCGCCGTTTCTCGGACGGCGAGATCTTTGTCAAGATCGAGGAAAACATCCGGGGCTCGGACACTTTCGTGATCCAGCCTACCAACCCTCCGGCCGACAACATGCTCGAGTTGCTGCTGATCGTGGACGCCCTGCGGCGCTCCTCGGCCGGGCGGATCACGGCGGTGATCCCCTATTTCGGCTACGCCCGTCAGGACCGCAAGGACCAGCCCCGCGTGGCGATCGGCGCCAAGCTGATGAGCAACCTGATCACCCGCGCCGGGGTGGACCGGGTGATGATGCTCGACCTGCACTCGCACCAGATCCAGGGCTTCTTCGACATCCCGAGCGACCACATGTACTCGGTGAACATCTTCGTCCGCTATTTCAAGTCGCTGAACCTGGAAAATGTCGTGGTGGTCTGCCCGGACATCGGCGGGGCCAAGATGGCCCGCGGCTACGCCGGCCGCCTGAACGCCCCCATGGCCTTCATCGAGAAACGCCGCCCGGCGCCCAACGTGGCCGCCGCGCTCAACATAGTCGGCGATGTCAAGGACAAGAACGTCATCATCGTGGATGACATCATCGATACGGGCGGCACATTGGTGGCCGCCTGCCGCGCGATCCAGGAGAGAGGGCCGCGCTCGATCCATGTCGGGATCACACACGCCGTGCTCTCGGGAGACGCCACCAACCGGCTGGCCGACTCGCCGATCACCGAGCTGGCGGTGACCGACACGATTTATGTCCCGGAGGCCAAATGTTTCCCGCGCCTGAAAATTCTCTCGGTCTCCGAGCTGCTGGGCAAAGCGATCACGTTCATTCACAACGACGAGTCGGTAAGCGCGCTGTTTACCTGATTCGAGCGATTAACACCAGGAGAGGCAGATGGCAACCAAACACTTACTCAGCGCCGAGACCCGTGACACCTTCGGCAAGAACGAGATGAACCGTATCCGCATGGCGGGGCGCGTTCCGGGCGTGGTGTACGGTCCGGACCAGAAACCCATCCACATCACCGTGGACAACCGCGAGCTGACCAACATCCTTCAGCATGTGACCATCGAGAACACGATCATCGACCTGAAGATCACGGGCAAGGTGAAGAAGACCTTCCAGACCCTGATCCGTGAGCTGCAGACCCATCCCTACCGCCGCCAGATCGAGCACCTCGATTTCTTCGCCGTGCCCAAGGGCCGTACGGTGACCGTGGACGTGCCGATCATCCTGCACGGCACCCCCCAGGGTGTGCGCCTGCAGGGCGGCGTGGTGCAGCACATCCTGCGCGACCTGGAGATCGAGGTCCTGCCGGATTCCATCCCCGAGCACATCACGTTGGACATCACCGAGTTGACGGTCGGCCAGAGCATCCATGTCAGCGACTTGCCCAAGGGCGACTACGCGATCCTGACCGACCCGGAGCGCCCGATAGTGAGCGTGGTCATCCCGGCCGCGGCCAAGTCGGCCCTGGATGGCGCCGTGGGCGAGGAAACCGCCTCTTCGGTCGCCGAGCCTGAGCTCATCCGGCGCGAAGCCGCCTCGGAAGAGGAGAAATAACTCTGAACCAGACGTCCGCGACCCGGGTCGTGGCGGGCCTGGGTAACCCGGGTCCGCAATACGAGAATACCCGGCACAATGTCGGCTTCTGGTTCCTGGATCACCTGGCGCATGTCCTCGATTTCGGGGATTTCGTGCGTGAGGGTGCCTGCCTGCTGACCGGCGGCACGGCCTGGGGGTTAAGCCTGCTGCTGGTCAAACCTTTTATTTTCATGAATCGCAGTGGACAGGCGTTGAGCGCTCTGTACAGACTCCGACCGTTCGAAACGGAGAACCTTCTGGTCTGTTTCGACGATGTCGCGCTGGAGCCGGGGCGTATTCGTCTCCGGTCCCGGGGCTCTGCCGGCGGTCACAAAGGGATGGGCTCGATCATCGAAGCCCTTGGCACCAATGAGGTTGGCCGTCTGCGTTTCGGCGTGGGCGGTCCCGGACAGGGCGAACCCCTGGCCGATTACGTCCTCGACGAGTTCGGTCCCGGCGAGGAGGATGCGGTCCTGGACCGTTTCCCCGATGCCGTGGAGGCTGTCAGGTTAGCCCTGACCGAATCGATGGAACAAAGCATGAGTAAGTTTAACCGTTAGCCCTCCCGGGCGTTCCCTCGTTCCGGAATACAACCTACCCATTCTTTTTCTGGAGTCTGCCGTTATGGAGAAATTTCTTTACTTGTTCCCTCTCGCTGGTGTTCTGGCCCTGCTGTTCGCCTGGGTCAAGACCGCGGGAATCAACAAGCTCGAACCGGGCAACGAGAAAATGCGCGAGATCGCCCAGGCCATCCGCGAGGGTGCCATGGCGTTCCTGGGGCGCGAGTACAAGGTGCTGGCCCTGTTCGTCATAATCGTGGGTGTGCTGCTGGCCGTCGGTTACCGGATGCAGGTGCAGTCGCTGGTAGCCGTTTCGTTCGTGGTCGGGGCTTTCTGCAGTGGATTGGCCGGTTACTTCGGCATGCGCGTGGCCACCGCGGCCAACGTGCGCACGGCCTGGAAAGCGCGTGACGGCCTGGCCGGGGCGCTGGGCGTGGCTTTCGCCGGCGGCTCGGTCATGGGCATGTGCGTGGTCGGCCTGGCCCTGCTCGGTCTGAGCGCCCTGTACATCATTTACACGATCATCCTGCCCGCTGGCGGGGCCGCCCCCGAGGCGCACCTGGCTGCGGTCATCCTGCCCATCCTCAGCGGTTTCAGCCTGGGCGCCTCCTCGATCGCCCTGTTCGCCCGCGTGGGCGGCGGTATCTACACCAAGGCCGCCGATGTCGGCGCCGACCTGGTGGGTAAGGTCGAGGCCGGCATCCCGGAGGACGATCCGCGCAATCCGGCCGTTATCGCCGACAACGTCGGTGACAACGTGGGCGACGTGGCTGGCATGGGCGCCGACCTGTTCGAGTCCTATGTGGGCGCCATCGTGGGCGCGATGGTCATCGGCGCCACCATGACCCTCGGCCCCACCCAGGCCGGCGATTTCACCGTTGATTTTGTCCTGCTGCCGCTGATGCTGGCCGGCGTGGGCATCGTGGTCTCCATCCTCGGCACCTTCTTCGTCCGCACCGGCGAGGGCGGCGACCCGCAGAAAGCGTTGAACATCGGCACTTTCGGCGCGGCTATCGGCATGACCATCCTCAGCTACTTCATCATCAAGACCATGCTCCCGCAGGGCGAGTTCACGATCGCCGGCGACAACTCCGTCTATAATGTGATGGGCGTGTTCTGGGCCATGATCGCTGGTCTGGTCGCCGGCACGGCCATCGGTCTGATCACCGAGTACTACACCTCCGAGTCGAAGCCGCCCGCGCGCGCGATTGCGCACCAGAGCGAGACCGGCGCGGCGACCAACATCATCGCCGGCCTGGGCACGGGCATGCTCTCCACTGCCGCTCCGGTGACAGTGCTGGCTATTGCCATCGTGCTGGCCTATTTATTCAGCGGCCTTTACGGCATCGCCATCGCCGCGTTCGGTATGCTGGCCACCACCGGCATCCAGTTGGCCGTTGACGCCTACGGTCCGATCGCCGACAACGCCGGCGGCATCACCGAAATGGCCGGTCTGGGCGCCGATGTCCGCAAGCGCACCGACAAGCTGGATGCGGTGGGCAACACCACCGCCGCCATCGGCAAGGGTTTCGCCATCGGCTCGGCCGCGCTGACCGCGCTGGCCCTGTTCGCCGCGTTCCGCGCCACCACCGGCATCCAGGTGCTTGATCTTACCAACCCCTACGTTATGGCCGGTCTGTTCATCGGCGGCATGATGCCGTTCCTGTTCAGCTCCTTCGCCATGAGCGCCGTGGGCAGCGCCGCCTTTGAGATGATCGAGGAAGTGCGCCGCCAGTTCCGCACCATCCCCGGCCTGATGGAGGGCACAGCCCGTGCCGACTACGCCAAGTGCGTGGACATCTCGGCCAAGGCCGCGATCAAGCGCATGGTGGCCCCCGGCCTCATCGCCATCATCGTCCCGGTGGCTTTCGGTTTCTTGAGCCTGGACATGCTGGGCGGGTTGCTGGCCGGCGTGACCGTCTCCGGCGTGCTGATGGCCATCTTCATGGCCAATGCCGGCGGCGCCTGGGATAACGCCAAGAAGTACATCGAGAGCGGCGAGCTCGGCGGTAAGGGTTCCCCGGCGCACAAGGCCGCCGTGGTGGGCGACACCGTGGGCGATCCGTTCAAGGACACGGCGGGTCCCTCGCTCAACATCCTGATCAAGCTGATGAGCGTGATCTCGCTGGTGCTGGCCCCGCTGTTCAAGGCCTTCCACATGTAAGATACGGCCCGCGCAGTGCGGACCGGACAGATATGAGCCGGGAGCGGCCTCGATGCGCCGCTCCCGGTTTTTTGTTGCCCGGACATCCGGTGTGTCCGGCTTTGAAACATGTCTTCTATAGGGGCGCACCCGCGCGTGCGCTCGGGCGGCCACAGGGGGCCGCCCCTACATTTATTTGATGCTACTGATTGTCCTTTGGCGGGCCTCTAAGCCGCCGTTTTGTTTAAGGGGCCGAGCCTGCCCGAGCCGGGTAATAAGCAGCCTTCCGGCATAAGGTAGTGTTTAAGCGGGGCACGGTGCACCGTGCCCGTTTTTTTTTTTGATACACACCCCGTCGGCTTCGCCGCCGCCCCTCTTTTTAGAGGGAAGTAACAACTCCCCCTACTCAGGCGCCACGGCAGACGCGGGCTGGGCCAATACAAAAAGGGCGGCCACAGGGGGCCGCCCCTACGAAACAGATTTCAGACCTTCGGAGTTTGATCACTCCGGTATGGCCACGCTCATCTGGTAGTTGCTGCGGCTGTAAAGCGGCATCTTGTAGCGCGGCGCCGGCTTGCCGCCCGGAGCGGGCCGGTCCTGGGTGTAAACCCACATTCGGCCGGTGTCCCACATTACCAGCTCGTCGCGGCTGTCGCCGGTCAGGTTCACCACGTCCATGGTCAGCTCCGGGTGTCCGGGGTCGCTGAACCGCACCACGCGCCGCCCGAACCCGTCCCACATCCCGCCCAGGGAGTCGTCCGCAGAGATCAGCAGCAGCGCGGAGCCGTCGCCCACCCAGTCCACGGCCAGGCACATCGAACCGAGGAATCCGGGCTGGGCCTCCCACAGCTTGCGCCCGTCCTGCGCGTGAAGGCTCACCACGCCCAGGTTGCCCCAGTAGGTGCACTGGGCCATCTCGCAGCCGGGCAACTCGGGCCGGAAATCGGCCACGGCCATGCGCTGGACATGCCCCAGGATTTGCTTGGCGTGGATATTCCCGCAGGTGTCGCCCACCATCAGGCCCTCCTCGCCCGAGCAGAAATACGTGTGCCAGCCCGGGAAACAGGCCGGGTCGCCGGCGCGGCCCACGAACACGGCGTCCGAGTGGTCCTGCATTTGAAGGTCGAACATCCGGCGGCCGTCGTGGTCGAACATACAGTAGCCCTGGATCACCTCATCCCGCCCGTCCCCGTCGATATCGCGGGCGTAGGGATAATGCCCGGCGTTAAGGTTGGCGGTCCAGAGCTGTTTGAAATCCCGCGAATAGGCCCAGATATTGTTGTAATCATCTTTTATCAGGTAGTCGCCCACCGAGCCGCGGCCGGTCAGGTCGCAGAAATAGAGCACCCCGGCCGGGATACGCTCGTACTGGTCCTCGGCGTAGAAACTGTCCGGGTGCTTTGGCCCGTGCTCCGGGGTGGGGGTGACAGCCAGGCTCACCCCGGTGCGGCCGTCCAGAAATTCCACCTTGAAATCGTGGGACAGGGCCACCTCGCAGCGCCCGTCATGGTCCAGATCCACCACCTGATAGGGCAGGTCCGTGGCCAGGATTTCGGGCACGGTGTCGTTCACCCCCCACTGCCAGAGGATTTCACCGTCCAGGTTGAACGCGGTCAGTCCGCTCAGGGAGCGGGCCAGCGGGCCGCTCGAGCCGGGCGCACGCTGGGCCAGCACGAACTCCAGCCGCCCGTCCCCGTCCAGGTCGCCCCAGCGCACCTGACGGCCGTTCACGGCCAGGCCGTGAAGGTCGATCTGTTTCCAGAGCGCGGGCTGCGGGTACTGTTGGGAGGCCTCCTGCTCCAGACGTTCCTTTTCGGCCTTGCGGCGTAGCCAATCCTCGCGGGCGGCGCGGCTCATGATCACCCGCACGCGGCGGAAATCGCAGGGCGAGTTGGCGATCAGCCCGACCCGTCCGGCTTGCAGATAATGGTCGCGGCGCAGGATATCCATCTGGCGGCCGTCCACGTAGAACACCTGGTTCACGCCCTGCACCTCCACCCGCAGGGTGTGGCTCTGGCCGGGCTTATACTTGAGCTCACGGATTTTGAGCTTGGTCCAGGCGTCGTGGATCCTCCGGGTCCAGACCCACTTGCTCCCCTCCTCCAGCGAGAGCATGTAGAACTGGGCCGAGGTGGCGGCGCGGTAGACAATGCCCACCGGTTCCGAGGTCGCCTGCGGGGCCAGCTCCACCTCCAGGGCGTAGTCGGTCCAGAGCGGGTCGCCGGTCAGGACCAGGGGGTTGGAGTCCTCGAGCAGGGCCTCGTTGTTCTGGTGCAGGACCTGGCCGCTCTTTCCGGCCCGGACACTCCAGCTCGGGCCGTCCCAGGCCATCCAGTGGCTGGCTTCGTTCCAGGGGCCCCAGGACGGGGTCTTGGGGACCCAGTGGTACTCCTGGACCGCGGTGTATTCCGCGGACAGGTCGCCCGCCGGGCAGGCGGAGAAATCATCCTCGAACACCACCGTCGAGTCGGCGCCCACCGGGAGCCAGACCGCGGCCTGTCTGCCGCTGCCGGCGCAGGCGGCCAGGATCAGGCTCAGGCCGAGCAGCACTGCTTTGAGACTGCGCATCGGGTTCTCCTTGGGGAGGGATGACTGAATCTTGAACCGGACCCCGCTGCGCACCGGGCCCGGCGCGCGCTCAGGCCCGGCACACCCGCAGCATCACCTTGACCACCTCCGGCGGCTCGCGGTCCACCAGCTCGAACGCCTCGGCCGCCTGCTCCAGCGGGAACTCGGCGCTCACGAACGGGTCGGTGCGGTAGCGCCCGGCGGCCAGCATGGCAATCACGCGCGGGTATTCGCCCCGGCTGACCCGGCTGCACTGGAGCGTGGCCTCTTTCCAGACCAGCAGCTTCCACGGGATGCCGTACTGCACCGGGCCCTGGCCCAGCACTGTGATCTGCCCGGCGTTGCGCACCATCTCCACCGCCTGGGCCAGCGGGGGCTTGCCGCCCAGGGTGTTCAGGTCCGCCTCGCCGATACACTCGATCACCCGGTCGGCGCCCAGGCCGCCGGTGAATTCATTGATCGCCGCCACGGCGTCCGTGCTGCGGGCGTTGACCGCCAGGGCCGCGCCCAGGCTTTCGGCCAGGCGCAGCTTGGGCTCCGCCACGTCCACCACGGCCACCTTCTCAGCCGCGGTGAGGACGAGGTTCTGCAGCACCGACAGCCCCACCCGCCCGGCGCCCAGCACCACCACCTTGTCGCCCGGGTCCACGCGGGCCATGGTGGTGGCGTGCATGCCGATCGAGAAAATCTCCACCAGGGCCGCGTCCCGGTCGGACAGGTTGTCCGGCACACGGAAACACTGCTCCTCATCCGCCAGCACCTGGTCGGCGAACGCACCGTCCAGGTCGATCCCGATCAATCTCAGGCTGCGGCAGGCGTTGTAGTGCCCGCTCAAGCAGGCCGGGCAGCGGCGGCAGCTTATGATCGGGTCCACGCAGACCCGGTCGCCGGGGTGGAAATGTGTCACCTCGGGCCCCACCTCCAGCACCGTGCCGGCGAACTCGTGGCCCTGGGTGGTCGGGAATTTGACCCGCCCGGCGAACTCGCCGCGGTAGACATGGACATCGCTGCCGCAGATACCGGCGTAGCCCACGGCCAGGCGCACTCCGTGCGGCCCGCACACCGGCGGCGGGCATTCGGTCATCCGGATCGTTCTTTCTTTCACTGTGCGAGCGGCTAACATATTTCCCCTTTCAATCCCGTCGGTTGCAGACTGAAGCCGTTTTCATCCCCGCGGCCCCGGTGGACCGGAAATTTCCGGACAAAGGAAATCCGGGGCCTTTTCCGGCTGGAAAATACTCCGGCCCGCGTCCCAGCGCAAGAGCCGCCGGTGGAGTAAATGCATAACTTAAGCCCTCTTCGCAGAAACTACTTGCAAATCCGGCCTTCCAAGTGTAAAATTTCGCTGAATACGTGGCGTTCTGCTTTCCCCCCCAGGGACACCGCAAGGAAGAGGCAGAAATGGAAGAGGCCAGGGCGGAGCAGGTTATCAAGGAGCTTCAGCTCATCACCCGGACCATCTACACCGGGGAAGTACCGGAGTTCAAACCCTCGGGCACCCTGCTGATAAAAAGCATCAAACCCGCCGACACGCCGTTCATCAAGAAAGACGCCTCCGGCCGCGCCCTTTTCTACATCATCGAGGGCAGCGCCGGGGTGGATATCGGGCAGCCGGAACGCATCCTCGTGCCGCAGAAAAGGACCGTGGGCGAGATGAGCATGGTCGCTTCGGTGCTTAACGTGTTCGACAACCTGGGCACGATCGAGAGCCGCTCGGCGGATGTCTACGCCGAGGAGCCGATGCGGCTGATGGTGTTCAACTACCAGTCGATCATCGATATCCTGCAGGACCCCAATCCCGCGTTCCGCAAGTACCGCCACCAGGTGCTGGTCAGCCTCAACCGCGTGATGTTCAAGAAACTGGCCGAGGTCAACCAGAGCTATGTCGATATCCTGGTCCAGTACGGGCTGGAGGGCAACGAGCCGGAGGGGCTGCAGCTTCCCTCCCTGTTGCAGGAGGGGCTGATGCGATTCCTGAAAAACATGCGCACCATCCCCAACATGCACATCTCCCCCCACGAGCTGCGCGGTACGCTGATCCAGCAGGGCCAGCCCAACCCGGCCATGGTGATGGTGGAGCAGGGCAAGCTCAAGGTGAGCATCATGGTGAAAACCGGCGAGGAGGAAGACGCCGAAACCCGCCTGGTGGTGCTCGACACGTTCCCCGCGCCGACCATGGTGGGCGAGGCCTCGATCCTCAACGTCGGGGCGATCAGCGGGGCCCAGGTGGAGGCGGCCGGCAAGACCGTCGGCTACCGCATGCCAGTGCAGAACCTGCTGCGGCACCTGCAGCACTATCCGGACATGTTCGAGAACTTCTTCAAGCTGCTGCTGGAGCTGAACTATTTCCGCACCGTGGGGATGATGCACAAGACCTCGAGCCTCTGAGGCCCTGAAAAAAACGTCGGATATTTCGAAGAGGGTGCCTGTGCGCGGCAGCCTCTTTTTATTGCGGGCGCTTGCAGGGGCACCCTTTCTGAGGTATTTTCCAATATCCGTTCTAAGGGATGGACACACAACGCGACAGTGGGGCCAGGACTGCATGGACAGGATCAATCCGATCACCGCCCGCTTCGAGTCCGCGGAGCTTGAGCACCGCTTCAGGCAGGAATACCTGGCCGCGGACAAGAAAAAGATATACATCGTGATGGCCCTGGTCGCGATTTACTGCCTGACTTTCGTCTACTCCGACCTCAGGATACAGGAAGCCCACAGGTGGATCAACCTTCTGCTGACTGTGCGGTTTGTCGGGGTATGCCTCACCCTGATCTTCTTCCTGATCTGCCGCCGCAGCCGAAGCGAGGACGTGATCGACCGCACCGTGCTGGCCGGGATGATCTCTTTCAGCCTGTTCAACTCTTTCATCAACTGCACGCGGCCGTCCGATTACTACCTCTACCTGTTCATCGATCTGGTCAACGTCTTCACCATGTACCTGTACGTCCCGAACCGCCTGATCTACCAGGTGTTCTCGGTGACCTTCATCACCGTGTCCGAGGTCGTGGTGTTCCTGTGCCTGAAAAAGATACCGGACTCGGTCTCCATGCTGGCCATAATCGCGGCTTTCCTGGCGGCGAATTTCATCGGCCTGTTCTCCACCCACAACTGTCATGTCTCCAACCGAAGAGCGTTCAGCGCCTGGCTCGCCGAGAAAAAACTGCGCCAGCGCTATGAGGATGCCCTCGGGCAGATCAAGACCCTCAGCGGGCTTCTGCCCATCTGCTCCTCCTGCAAGAGGATCCGCGACGACCAGGGCGACTGGAAACGCATCGAGGTCTATATCAGCGAGCATTCCCAGGCCGAGTTCACCCACGGGCTCTGCCCGGACTGCGCCCGCAGACTGTACCCGGGGTTTTCGGAAAAACTTTGACAGCCCGGCCGTTTTCCGCCGGATAATGGTGCAGCCTCCCACCGCCGCACACAGCCCCATCCACTGTCCCCCCGATGAAACAGTTGAAAGACTCCGACTGCGCGGCTAAGTTTATCCACATCCACGCAGTATAGCCTGTCACCCGTCCCCGGAGGAGACCATGAGAGCCGCCCTGCCCGGATTCGCCCTCGCTGTTGTCGCCGTGGTGACATTCTGCGCCTGCTCGCCGGGCGGCAGCGCCCTGGAGCGCCTGCCCCAGGCCGAGCCGGAGCTGGCCGGCACCCGTCTGCCGCACTACCCGCCCGATGGGGCGGAGGCGCAGGTCAACCCGCCGGGGTTTTTCTGGACCGTGAACGACTCAGCCACCAGCTACGGCTTCCGGCTGTTCCGTCAGGGTGAGGTCACCGCCGTGGTGGCGCTCGATTCGCTACGGGAGGCCGTGGCCGCCCTGGCCAGTCCCCTTCCGGCCGGGGACTACCGCTGGTTCGTGGTCTACCACGACAGCACGGGGCGGGCTTTCGGACGCTCAGGAGTCCGTACGTTCAGCTTGAAAGAGGACGTCCCCGAACTGCCCCTGCCCGACCCGGCCGCGCTCGAAAACGCTCTGGCCGGAAAGCACCCGCGGTTGTTCTTCCGGGGGGACGGCGAGTTGGAGCGGCGGATCGCCGCACGCGCCGCCGGAGCCGACAGCGCCGCCTGGCGAGAGCTCCTGGGCCGAGCCGACCTGGCCCTGGCCGAGCCGCTCTACCCGGAGCCTGCGCCATATAAAGACGGGAAGTTCGAGGTGGGCGAATGGCGGCGTATCTACACCCCCGGCAAGCGCGGCAGCGCCCACGCCCTGCGCCTGGCCCTGGTCTGGCGGGTCACCGGCGAGAAAAAGTACCTCGAAGGTGCGAAAAAATGGCTCCTGCACCTTTCGACCTGGGACCCGGACGGGATCACCAGCTACAACCTTCCGCTGCCGGACGGCTCCACGGGTAACGACGAGGCCTCGATGCCCATGCTCGAGCGCATGTCGATCACCTACGACTGGATCGCCGCCGAGCTGGACAGCCTGGAACGTGAAAAAGTCCTGGCCTGCCTGCG